>JAAUTJ010000005.1 GCA_012031475.1 Leptolyngbyaceae cyanobacterium SM1_3_5
ATCGATTTGGTGAGGCGGGCGTCGGGTCGGCAGCGGCGGGAGCGGGATATCAGGACTTTGGAGATATGGGCGGCTTTGCCGATATCTTTGAAAGCTTTTTTAATGGATTTTCGGGCGGTGCGGGACAAACAGGCAGACGGCGGACGGGACCTGCTCGCGGCGACGATCTGCGGCTGGATCTGAAGCTGGACTTTCGCGAAGCCGTGTTTGGTGGCGAAAAGGAAATTCGGATTTCACACCTAGAAACCTGCAATACCTGCACGGGAACAGGCGCAAAGCCGGGAACCAAGCCACGTGGATGCTCGACCTGCGGCGGATCGGGTCAGGTACGACGGGCAACGCGGACGCCGTTTGGCAGCTTCACTCAGGTTTCGGCCTGCCCGACCTGCAACGGTAGCGGTCAGGTGATCGAAGACAAGTGCGAAGTGTGCGGCGGCAGCGGCCAAAAGCAAGAGCAGAAGAAGCTGAAAATCACAATTCCGGCGGGCGTGGACAATGGAACGCGGCTGCGAGTTTCGTCCGAGGGTGATGCCGGACAGCGGGGGGGACCACCGGGAGATCTCTACGTCTACCTGTTTGTGAACGAAGACGCGGAGTTTCAGCGCGACGGCATTAATATTTTGTCGGAACTGCCGCTTAGCTATTTGCAGGCGATTTTGGGATCGCGGGTCGAAGTGAATACGGTGGATGGTCCCGTCGAGGTGACGATCGCGCCCGGTACCCAGCCCAACACAATTCTGACGCTGGAAAATCGCGGTGTCCCCCGCTTGGGCAACTCGGTCAGTCGCGGCGATCACCTGGTTACGGTGACGATCGATATCCCCAACAAAATCAGCACCGAGGAGCGCGAACTGCTCGAAAAGCTGGCAAAATTCGGGCGATCGCGTTGGCAAGGGGAAAGAAGGTTTTTTAGGTAATTTGTTTCGATGAGTAATTCTCCACCCGATGCTCAGCTTGATCTGCGCGGGACACCCTGCCCAATTAACTTTGTGCGGACGAAGCTGCGGCTAGAGCAACTTTCTCCTGGTAGCCTGCTGGAAGTGTGGCTTGATCCAGGTGAGCCGATCGAGCAGGTTCCCGACAGTTTGACGATGGCGGGCTATGCGGTCGAGCAGATTGAAGATCGATCGGATTTTTTGCTCTTAGTGTGCGTCGTCCGGCTGCATGAGCGTTGAAGCGATCGATTCTGCCTTGATCGGCACTGTCCTGGCTGTGCAGGCGAATTATTACTGGGTGAAGCTGGATGTTCCGGTCGGGGAAACGAAAACGCTGCTGTGTACGCGCCGGACGCGCCTGAAGAAAATCGGCCAGCAGGTGATGGTGGGCGATCGTGTGCAGGTGGAGGAACCGGACTGGGCGGATGGACGAGCAGCGATCGCGCAGGTTTCGCCCAGACGGACGGAACTGGACAGGCCGCCGATCGCGAATGCCGACCAGATTTTGCTGGTTTTTGCCCTCGCGGAGCCGACGCTTGAGCCGATTCAGTTGAGTCGCTTTTTGGTGAAGGCGGAATCGACCGAACTGGCGGTGGGCGTTTGTTTGAGCAAGCGCGATTTGGTTTCTGCTGAGGTGCAGGAAGGGTGGCGCGATCGATTGCGGGGCTGGGGCTATGAGTCGATTTTGATTAGCAGTCGGACTGAGAACGGGCTGGAGCCGCTGCATGACCGACTCAAGCACAATACCACCGTAATCTCTGGGCCGTCGGGTGTGGGAAAATCCAGCTTGATTAATCAGCTTGTGCCGAGTGTGGATCAGCGGGTCAGTGCGGTGTCGGGCAAACTGGGACGCGGACGGCATACGACGCGCCATGTTGAACTATTTGAACTGCCGGGTGGTAGCTTGCTGGCGGACACACCGGGATTTAATCAGCCGGACTTGGACTGCAAGCCGATCGATCTCGCTCAACTGTTTCCCGAAGCGCGATCGCGGTTAGAACAAAGGAACTGTCAGTTTAGCGACTGCCTGCATCGGGACGAGCCGAACTGCGTGGTGCGGGGCGACTGGGATCGCTATGTTCACTATCTGAGCTTTTTGGAGGAAGCGATCGATCGGCAGGCGGCACTCGATCGGCAGCGCGAGGCGGAATCAACGCTGAAGCGCAAATCGAATGAGGCGGGACAGGCGCAGTTTGAGCCGAAGCTGGAGGCCAAAAAATATCGGCGTCCTTCGCGGCGGACGGAGAAGCAAACGCTGGAAACGCTCTATCAGGATTTGGATACGGCCAAGCGGGACGATGAGGATTGACGAAGACTCAGTGAGATTGCGCGAGTTTGCCGTCTTCAATGTGGAGGATGCGATCGGCAATGTCGAGAATGCGGTTGTCATGCGTGACGAGCAGCACGGTACAGCCGTCTTCTTTGGCAAGCTGCTGAATCAGATCGACGACATCGCGGCCTGATTTGCTGTCGAGTGCTGCTGTGGGTTCGTCGGTGAGAATCTAGGCGGGGATGGCTGACGAGGGCACGGGCGATCGCGACGCGCTGCTTTTGGCCGCCGGAAAGGTTGTCGGGATAAACGTTGACGAAATCACCGAGTCCGTCCGCTTCGAGCATGGCGATCGATCGGTTTTTGCGATCGAAAAATGAAACTTCTGGGTGCAGCTTCAGCGACATTTTTACGTTTTCTTGTGCCGTCAAACACTTGAGCAAATTGTGTGACTGAAAGATGAAGCCGATTTGATTGCGGACTCGAATTTGCTGCTTTTTTTTCGCACCGAGCAGTTCTTGTCTCAGAATTCTGAGGCTTCCTTTCTGGAGCGATCGCAAGGCTCCAATTAAGGTAAGCAAAGTCGTTTTCCGCTTCCCGATGGAACTGTGAGCAGCACGGTTTCACCGGAATATAAGTTTAGATTGATACCGAATAATACAGGTTTACGCAGTCTGCCTTTGCCGAAAGTGTGATGCAGGTCGTGAATTGCAACGACGGGGTTCATTGTTTGTGTAGAATCGATTTTTAGAATACATCAGCTGGGTCGGCGGAGCGGAGGCGGCTAGTGGTGATCGCACCCGAAACGCCGCATACAATTACGTTTCCTTTTTCAAATAAAGTGCTGCCCATGCTGAATAGCCCGACTACATAAGATTAGATTGCCGCCTAAACCTTCGTGTAGAAGGGTGGTTCCCTCAGTGAGCATGGCTTGCAGGCCAAGCTGAGTAAACATCAAAATGTTGGCACAACAAACGTCCATTGTGGCGACGATGAGCCGGACTTTATTGATGCGAAAGCTGCGACCAGGACAGCAGTTTTTCAAACTGGGGGCGGCGAAAAAAACGTTTGAAGCGGTTGCGTTTCATTGTGACTTTTAGGATGAGTTGGCGATCGAACTTTAGCTAATTTCTTTCTCCTCTGTTCTCCACATCAATTCTGACGCGAACCTCCATTCCGGTGAGGGCGGCAACTTTGGGACTGTCGGATCGATCGAGCCGAATTTTGACCGCAACGACTCGCGCATTGATGTCAGTGGTGGGGGCGGACTGGTCTTGATTGAGTTGGGTTTGGCCGATTTGCAGGCCGATTTGATCGACGGTGCCGTGAATTTCGCCTTGCAAGCCGCCGTATTCGCTGCTGGTCGTGGCGCGTTGGCCGAGGCGGACTTTGGTGACGTCGGTTTCATAGACTTCCGCGATCGCCAACATCTGGTCGGTTTTGGCAAGCTCAACGATGCCCTGCGGGGTGTTGACCTGTTCACCGATGCGAGTGTTGATTTTGAGGAGTTGTCCGGTGGCGACGACGCTGGTTGCAGGAGTGGACTTGGCAGCAGGCGGCGGGGGCGGCGACTGAGCAACTCAAAGAAAAAATGCGAAAAAGATAAAATTTTCCTGTAGTCCTTTGGATCTATTCCTTTTGGATGTATCGCCTTCAGAATGCGCTTACTAATGTACTGATAGTCTCTGGTTGTCCTCGATGCTTCAAATTCCAGGAATTTTTGGAGTCGTCACCTACTGGCAGTTTGCGAAATCAATTCGCCTGATTGTGTTTGTGGCGATGAAGTTTCTTGCAACGAATTGGCGATCGCTTGGCAAACTGTCGGCAGCAATTTGCTCAGACGATCGCTTGTCCGATTCGTTTGCGAATAATTTCACCTGCGGCTAACCCAAAATTAACCTTCCTGCCCTATTGCTATTGTTTGATTGCAAAAGATGCGCGGCGTTTCTTGCTGTTGGCATTTGCACGATTTTCGCTGTAATGCTGTCAGCAGTAGAATCAGTTGTGTTGCTTTCTGCGATCGAATTCACTGAAATTCCTGTTTGAATCAAGGCGATCTCATGAGTATTGTTGAAGCAAAATGCACGGCCACGACACGGTTTCCATGTGGAAGGCTATGAAAAGATCGAGTTTGATTTGCAGCTGATTGACGGCGTTTTTGAAATCGGAAACTCTGTTCTGGCCGAGAGCTACAAAAGCTTCGATCGCTGTTTGGCTGTGGTCGATCACAACGTCAATCGGCTGTATGGCCTGCAAATGCAGGAATATTTTCAGCACTACGGGATTGATTTGACGATTTTTTCGATTCACATTGAAGAGCCTGCGAAGACGATGGAAACCTTGCAGGCGATCGTGGATGCGTTTGCCAATTTTGGTCTGGTTCGCAAAGAGCCTGTGCTGGTTGTAGGCGGCGGACTTGTTCTGGATGTGGCCGGATTTGCCTGTGCAACCTATCGCCGCAGCACGAATTTTATTCGCGTTCCCACGTCGCTGATTGGCCTGATTGATGCCGGAGTTGCGATTAAGGTTGCGGTCAATCACGGTAAGCTGAAAAATCGTCTGGGAGCCTATCATCCGCCGAAGCAAGTTTTGCTGGATTTCTCTTTTCTAAAAACGCTACCGATCGATCAGATTCGCAACGGCATGGCGGAACTGGTGAAGATTGCGGTTGTTGCGAATGCGGAAGTGTTTAATCTGCTGGATGCTCATGCCGAAGAGTTACTGAGTACGCATTTTGGCTATCTGGGCGGCAGTGAGGAAGTGAAGGCGGCGGCGCATCGAATCAACTATGAATCGATTAAAACGATGCTGGAGCTAGAAACGCCGAATCTGCATGAACTGATGCTCGATCGCGTCATTGCCTACGGCCATACTTGGAGTCCGACTTTGGAACTTGCGCCGAGTGTGCCGCTGTTGCACGGTCACGCCGTCAATATTGATATGGCGCTGTCGGCGACGATCGCGGCTCGTCGCGGCTACATCACGCCCGCTGATCGCGATCGCATCCTGACTTTGATGAGCCGTTTGGGACTGGCGATCGATCATCCGCTGCTGGATGGCGAGATGCTGTGGTACGCCACGCAGTCGATTACGCAGACGCGAGACGGACTGCAAAGAGCCGCCGTGCCGCATCCGATCGGAGAGTGCTTTTTCATCAACGACTTTACGAAGGAAGAACTGGAAAGCGCGTTGGCGGAACATAAGCAGTTGTGTCAAACCTATCCGCGTCAGGGTGCGGGCGTGGATGCGTACATCGGCAGCACGCAGCCGGATCTCGTCGGGAGCGCATCATGACGGGGACGATCGATCGCGTGGCGGGCGATTCGGTGCGTCCGATTACGCCGCTGGGAATTTTGGTGGAGCAGTTGGAGGCGATCGTCTCTGAGGCAAAGGGTTCGGTTTCAGCCGACCTGATGACGAAGCTGCAAGCCGCCTACCAACTCGCAGCCGGACTTGATCCGTATGTGGAGGCTTGTACGACGGCGGAATCTGAGGATTTGGCGGCGATCGCGGCGCGGACTCGCAGTGAACGCTGGAGTCAGCACTTTAGCGATGGCGAAACCGTCCGGCAACTTGAGCAGGAGATGCTTTCGGGTCACGTCGAAGGGCAAGCGCTGAAAATGTTTGTTTCGATGACGCGAGCTAAGCGCATCCTCGATATCGGGATGTTTACGGGCTATTCGGCGTTGGCAATGGCGGAAGCGTTGCCCTCGGACGGCTACCTGTTGGCCTGCGAAGTCGATTCGTATGTGGCGAGTTTGGCGCGGGAGATGTTCGATCGCTCCTTACATGGCAGCAAGATTGAGATTGCGATCGCGCCTGCTCTGGAAACTTTGCGGAAGCTGGCAGAGGCGGGCGAAACGTTTGATTTTGCCTTCATTGATGCGGACAAAAAAAGAGTATGTGCAGTATTTTCAACTGCTGCTCGACTCGAATTTGTTGACACCTGACGGCTTCATCTGTGTGGACAACAACTTTCTTTCAGGGTCAGGCGTATTTGCCGAATCCGTCTGCGAATGGAGGGGCGATCGCCCAGTTCAACCAGTTTGTACAGGCCGATCCGCGAGTCGAACAAGTCTTGCTGCCGCTGCGCGATGGCGTGACGCTAATTCGGCGCGTGGCTTGATTCGCTGCGTTGTTGACCCGCCCGGAAATTGATTTCCGGGCTAATAGCCAAAGCCCGTTCAAACGGACTAGAAAACTGTTGACATTTCAACCCGTTTTGGGGTTTCAGCTATTAGCCCGAATTTGAATTCAGGGCGGGACATAAACGAAGCGAGACGTAAACGAAGCAAGTTTGACCTCATGAAAAATTTCCAGTCGCGCCTTGCGGCCATTTTTCAAAATTTAGCCACTTTAACCGCGCTGTTAATTGCCCTCCCATTTAACCTCAGCCTTGTCTTGGGCGCGTTGGTGGGTAACTGGATTCGCGGCAATTCGATCGAGCCGCAAACGGATCGCCCGAAAACGATTCTGCTGACGGGCGGCAAAATGACGAAAGCGCTGCAACTGGCGCGATCGTTTCACAAGGTCGGGCATCGGGTAATTTTGGCGGAAACGCACAAATATTGGCTGACGGGGCATCAATTTTCCAATGCGATCGATCGCTTCCATACAATTCCTGCGCCGCAGAAAGACCCGGAGGGGTATGTTCAGGCGTTGCTGGCGATCGTCAAGCAGGAGCAGGTGGATGTTTACGTTCCAGTTTGCAGTCCGGTTCAAAGCTATTACGATTCATTCGCAAAATCGGTTCTGTCTGGCGCGTGTGAGGTATTTCATTTTGATCCAGACGTAACGCGAATGCTGGATGATAAGTTTGCTTTTGCTGAAGCGGCGAGGGCGATCGATCTGTCCGTCCCGAAGTCTTTTCTCATCACGAATCCGCAACAGGTTCTCGACTTCGATTTCTCAAACGAAACGCGACCTTACATTCTCAAAAGCATTCCTTACGATTCGGTTCGCAGGCTGGATTTAACCAAATTACCTTGCCCAACTCGCGCAGAAACCGAGGCGTTTGTTCGCAGCTTGCCGATTAGCGAAGAGAAGCCTTGGATTATGCAGGAATTTATTTCCGGCCAGGAATTTTGTACGCACAGTACCGTTAGAAATGGCGAATTGCGATTGCATTGCTGCTGCGAATCTTCGGCTTTTCAGGTGAATTATGAGCAGGTTGATCAGCCGGAAATTTTACAGTGGGTGAGCCAGTTTGTTCAGGCGCAAAATCTTTCCGGCCAAGCTTCGTTTGATTTTATTCAGGCGGAAGATGGGCCAGTGTATGCGATCGAATGTAATCCCCGCACTCATTCTGCGATCACGATGTTCTACAACCATTTTGGAGTTGCGGATGCTTATTTGAATGATGAACTGTTAGCTGAGCCGCTGCAACCGTTGCCGACGAGTAAGCCGACTTATTGGATTTATCATGAGGTTTGGCGATTGAATGAGGTGCGATCGATTTCCGATTTACGCCGCTGGTGGCAAACAATTTGGCAAGGCAAAGATGCGATTTTTGAACCGGATGATCCGCTGCCTTTTTTAATGGTGCATCACTGGCAAATTCCGCTTTTGCTGCTCGGTAATCTTCGCCGGATGGCTGGCTGGATTCGCATTGATTTCAACATCGGCAAACTCGTTGAAATTGGCGGCGACTGATTTAATTTCCATGTACGGGCGAAGCATTCAGCCAAGAATGATTGGTTTTGCCAACAGATTGATCTGCCAAATGCTTTGCCCCGACCTACCACATAAAACTGATGACAACAACTCCTCTCTCGATCGCTTCCTCCACTGAGGCCAAACGCAAAATTTTCGGCATGATTCAGGCATTCTGGCAAAGCCAATGTTTGTATGTGGCGACGAAATTAGGTATCTTTAATTTGCTGTACGATCAGGGCGCACAGTCGGCGGAAATGCTGGCGGAAAAGACAGATACGAAGGTCGATCGCCTGTATGTGATTCTTCGTGCTTTGGCGCATTTGGAAGTGTTAGAAGAAAGGCCGGATCGGATTTTTGCACCAACTGAAACTTCGGCTTTGTTGGTGACAAATCGGGGGGCATCGATCGGGCATTTTGCGATGCACATTACGGAGCCTGCCCAGTGGGATGCTTGGAATCAGCTTGAGGCGGCTTTGCACACCGGAGAAGTTGCGTTTGAGCGGGCGAACGGCAAGTCGGTTTATGACTTTTGCCAGGATGATCCCTGGAGCGGCGGTGTGTTTATGAATGCGATGAGCTTTTTGACCGATCACGCAGTTGATGCGCTTTTGGAAGTGTATGATTTCGATCGATTCCCGACAATCATGGATGTGGGCGGCGGACAGGGCGGCTTGATTGGTTCGATCGTGAAGCGGTTTGGCTGCAAGGGGATGTTGTTTGATGTGCCGTATGTGACGGCGACGGCTCCGGCTCATCTCAAAAAGTTGGGCGTGGCGGATGGCGCGATCGATATTATTTCGGGCGATGTGTTTGAAGCGGTTCCGTCTGGGGCGGATGCGATCGTGATGAAATACTTTATTTCTGCCTGGAATGATGAGGATGCGCGGGTAATTTTGAAGAACTGTCGTGCTGCTTTGCCGCCACACGGAAAAATTGTGCTTTTGCAAGCATTTGTGCCGGAGATTGATGATCCGAAAACTGCGCCGGATGGGATTATGCCGGGACTGTTTGCCGTGCAAATTATGGTGTCGGTTCCGGGTGGGGCATGGCGGACGCGATCGCAGTTCAAGAAACTATTTGAAGAATGCGGCTTTAAGCTGGAAAAACAGGTTGATACGGGGACGAATCTATCAGCAATGGAGTTTGGGTTAGCGTGATGCAGGTTGAGAATTCAGTTGGAAGCGATCGATCCACCTACGCTCCAGTCATCCTCGCAGGTCTATTGCTTGGCATTGGGCAGGGCGGCTTTTTTGATGGAATTGTCCTGCATCAATTGCTTCAATGGCATCATATGTTCACCAGCGTTGTCACCGAGGACACCGTTAAAGGTTTGGAGATTAACAACTTAGGTGATGGCTTGTTTCATGCGTTTGATTGGGTGATGACGATCGCGGGAACGATCGCGCTTTGGCGAGCCGGAAGCCGCCCCGATTCTGTTTGGTCTACAGGTGCATTTGTCGGCTCAATTCTGATGGGATTTGGCCTCTTTAACCTCGTCGAAGGCATTATCGATCATCACATTCTACAAATTCATCATGTTAAAGCTGGTGCGAATCAGCTTGCGTGGGATTTGGGCTTTTTGGCGATCGGACTCGCCCTAATCGTAATCGGTTCGCTCCTTGTGCAGCGGGCAAGTTCTCAACCCGCAGCCAACACCTGATCCCCGACACCCGACACCCACCCCATGTCTTGGCATCCGTTTAACAAATACTGCTGGGATTTTTGGTTTGCGTGGCATGAAGGCGTTTTGCACGTTTTCTATCTGCAAGCCGATCGCCTGTCTGCGCCTACAATCCCGATCGCCGTCACAACAATGCGTCGATCGGTCATGCCGTCATGACTGCTTACGGCTGGCAGGAACTTGATCCCGATCGACCCGCTCTGTCGCACAGTGAAGATGGCTGGGACAGTCTGGCGATCTGGACGGGCAGCATTATTGCGCATGACGGGCTGAACTATTTGGTGTATTCGGCTCGGAAGCGGGGCGATCGCCTGATCGAGCAGCCTTATGAGCGGCGACTGGCGCAGAATATTGGGGTTGCGACTTCGATCGATTTGCAGCACTGGAGGCGAACTCCTGCGAGTGAACAGGCTCCGGTGATTGCCAATCCGGGAACGGATAGCCAGTTTGATGGCATTAATTGGCGCGATCCGTATGTGATTTGGGATGAGGTGGACGGGCAGTTTTACGCTTTTATCACGGCGCATTTGCAGGGCGAGGGGGCGGACTCGAATGCGGCGATCGCCTTTGCCACTTCTCCTGATTTGGCAAACTGGAAACCCGATTACGGTATTCTCTGGGCGACGCAGGAATTTTATTTGGCGGAAGTGCCGCAGGTGTTTTGGCGAAAGTTTGGGGAGTATTGGCGGCTGTATCTCGTTTTCAGTCCGCACTGGAGTCCGTTTTTTGCTCAGAAGACGCAGGTTGGTGTAACGTTTTACGTGCGATCGCAGCCGATTTTCGATCGCGCCAGCACTGCTTACAGCGCAATTCCCTGGGAAGATGAACCCGCGCAACTGCTCAGCGACGGTTTGTTTGCAGGGAAAATCATCGACCCGGATACGGCGGAACATCTGGCCTTTTTTGGCTTCCAAAAAGAAGATCTGGGCGGGCATTTCGTCGGCGGCATTTCTGATCCGCACTGGATTTCGTTTGATGCGATCGATCGAATGTCGCTCAGCCGTACCCATCCCACTTTCCCTTACCTTGCCAGCGATCGAGATGCAACTGCCACCGCTCCAACGTCGAATTCTTAGCCAGCTTGAAGTTTTACCAACCGGGGTTTCTGAACTGGTCGCGGCGAGTTTGCTTGAGCGAGGGCAGATGAGGCTGGGCGATGCGGTGACGGAAATTTTGCGATCGCTCCGTCCAAATCAGCCGATGATCTGGGACCCTTGGATTGTCAAGACGGGTGATGTTTACCGTTTGTTTTATCTGCGCGGGCTGGAAGGTCAAACTCCCTGGTGGACGGTGAGCAATTTGTGCGGGGCTATCTCGAAGGATTTGGAGAACTGGCAGGATTTGGGGATTTTGCTGGAGCCGGAGCCGGATCATGCTTGGGAGTCGGGGCGGATTTGTGCGGGCTGTGCATACGAGGAAGATGGGGTCATTTATCTGTTTTATTCGGCGGGCGGAAGGGAAATGCCGGACTTGCGGAATGAGGCGATCGCCCTCGCCACTTCCACTGATGGCGTTCACTATCGGCGGCAGCTTGAGCATTTTCCGCTGATTCCCGATGAACAAGATGCCTGGTACGATCGCTGCAATCTGACTGAGCATTTGCACTGGCGCGATCCATATCTGTTCAAAGATCCGCAGGATGGCCGCTATTACATGTTCATCTGTGCGAGTGCGAAAACTCCAGGCAATTTTCAGGGCTGTGTGGGCTTGGCGGTGAGCGATTCGATCGCAGGTTCCTACAAAATTTTGCCGCCTGCGGTCGCTCCAACAGTGAAACGGCGAGTCTGTGGCCGTTCTACCACATGGAGCGACCTCAGGTTTTTATAAAATGGCCGCTATCACCTGTTTTTTCGTGTTTTCGCATCTACTTAAATCCTGACTGGCTGAAGACGGTGAACGCTCGGCGGATCACCAATTCATCGCTGTATTGGTATGTTTCAGATGCGGTGGCGGGACCGTATCGCCCGATTTTTGAGGATGAATCGATCGTTTTTGGGAGCGATCGCGTCGGCATGTATGGCATCAATTTTCTGCCTGTGGGTGAGGGTCTGGATGAGTTGATTGCCTACGGCTGGTATCACCGTTTGCATACGCTGGGCGTGTCGTCGGCGCTGCGGGCGAGGTGGACGGAACCGGAGGACATTCGGCTTTTCTTGGGCTGAAGCGGAGTTGGTTTTTGCATCGATCGGCGGGTCGCGAGATGACCTGCCGATTTTTTAATGGTTTCGATTGAAAAGGGGGCGATCGCGTTTTTTGTGTTGAATGGCTGGACTCATTTGTCTTTTTATGAGGCCCAAGTAGAGGTTTTTATTCTTAATTTGAGTCTTAGATTAAAACTTAAGTTCTTAATTTAAGTCTTAGATTGAGAGTTTTAATCTTGAAATAAGTCTTGTTTTGAGATTAGCTGGTCTATTTGTAAGGCAAAAAAGGAATGCTGTTTTTGAATAAGCGGCGATGACGAAAAGAAGCAGCGATCGCCGCTTTGAGGTGGGTTTTGGGGTGAGTTCGATCGCTCTTTAGAAGAAGTTCGGTGGGATGCGAGTCTTGCGGTAAGGTAGGGCTAGCGATCGATTCTGAGTGTCAAGGCAGCAAAAAGCGACTCATAATTTAGTCCAAATTTAGTCCAGTATGATTTTGAAGAGGCCGAAAAGCCTTTATGGATGAGAAATTTGGCGAATTGAATATTTGCGTATCCCGCAGACAGTCAAAAGCCGTAGGGTAGGAAACGCAAGTACGATCGTTGACCCCTCAAAAACGGTTGCGGTTTGCCAAGTGCGTTCAACCGGATAGTCATCCCGACCAAGACACCGACGCCCGCTGCTGGTGACTAAGATCGCACAGACTTTTCGAGTCGCGCTGTCGATCGCGGGTTTGAGGCGTATCCGGGCAATCTCATTCAGGCTTAATGGCGATAACGATGGAATTCCCTGCGAGAGTGTTCACTAGATTCCCCGTTGCCCCGATCGACTCTCGCTTCAAGCTCAGTCACAGTGAAAGTCGATCAAGATAAAATCATTAGATTCAGTGTGTTAGCACCATACAATTAGCACTCGATCGTTTACCGATCTAGAGTTAAAAATCTATCCTCACATCGCTCTTGGGAGTAGCAGCGTGGACATTCAGATTGGCAGGGGCAAAACCGCTCGCAGAGCATACGGATTTGATGAGATCGCGCTCGCTCCGGGTGCGCGAACGCTTGATCCAAGTTTGGCCGATACAAGCTGGCGAATTGGCGGCATCGATCGCGAAATTCCAATCATCGCCAGCGCAATGGACGGCGTGGTCGATGTCAAAATGGCCGTTCGCCTGTCGGAACTGGGAGCATTGGGCGTTCTGAACCTGGAAGGCGTTCAAACACGATACGCTGATCCCGAACCCATTCTCGATCGGATCGCTTCAGTCGGCACAACCGAATTTGTGCCGCTGATGCAAGAACTTTACGCCGAACCCATCAAGCCCGAACTGATCGAGCAGCGCATCCAAGAAATTAAACAGGCAGGCGGAATTGCTGCGGTTAGCGCGACGCCTGCGGGAGCCTTGCGATTTGGCGCAACCGTTGCCAAGGCCGGAGCCGATCTATTTTTCGTGCAGGCAACCGTTGTTTCCACTGCCCACCTGTCCCCCGAATCGATCGCCCCGCTCGATCTGGCCGAGTTCTGTCAGGAAATGCCGATTCCCGTCATTTTGGGCAACTGCGTCACCTATGAAGTCGCCCTAAATTTGATGAAGGCAGGTGCAGCAGGCGTTCTCGTCGGGATTGGTCCCGGTGCAGCCTGCACATCGCGAGGCGTTCTGGGGGTGGGCGTCCCGCAAGCAACGGCGGTTGCCGACTGTGCCGCTGCACGAGACGATTATTTTCAAGAAACCGGAAACTACGTGCCTGTGATCGCGGATGGCGGCTTGGTGACAGGCGGCGACATCTGCAAGTGCATCGCCTGCGGTGCGGATGGCGTCATGATCGGGTCGCCGTTTGCGCGATCGCAAGAAGCTCCCGGTCGCGGTTTCCACTGGGGCATGGCAACGCCCAGCCCAGTTTTGCCACGCGGAACGCGCATCCGCGTCGGCACGACGGGATCGCTGGAGCAGATTTTGCGCGGTCCTGCTGGACTGGACGATGGAACCCACAACTTCTTGGGCGCTCTCAAAACCAGCATGGGAACATTGGGCGCAAAGGACATCCGCGAAATGCAGCAGGTTGAAGTCGTGATCGCGCCTTCCCTACTGACGGAGGGCAAAGTTTATCAAAAGGCGCAGCAGCTTGGCATGGGTAAATAAGCTTATTTGTCAATGGGCAGGCGATAAGTTTATTGCAGTTGACAAGGAGCGATCGGCCAAAATTGATAACGTTCGCTTAAAATGAGGTAAGCGGAGACGCAAGTTTCCGTTCACTCCTCACACCACACTCCGCTCGAACTTCGGTTCGGGCGGTTCCTCTTTTTGAACGTTATTTTAAGCGTTGCTCACGTCTAATTTGCCCTGCTCCAGCGCCAGTTGTAGCGGTTCCACTCGTAAATACCTTGAATTTCATACTCTGAGCCGTTCTCAAAGCGAATTGTGCAGGTCGTATGGCACCGATCGATCGCTGGCACACTGGCCGCCGAATCGCAGGTCACAGAAACGCTGATCACGCGACAGCGAATCCATTCGCGCTGGCAGGGGTCATCCTCCTGCACCCATTCCCACAGGCTGTTGGACACTTCAATGCGATCGCCCACTTTCAGCGTCAGCATCTCCTCAGCATAAGCGGCAAGGTGATGCGTCTGGATGCGATCGAGCCACTGCAAACCGTACTCGTCGCGCACAAACTGCATCTCGCCCGAAGACTGGCCTTGAAGCCAATCGTTCAGCAGTTGAGTTTTCCAGGCGACCCTGCTGCTCTTGCTCTCGCACAAACGTCAGAAGAATGCTGCGCTGGTCGGGCTTGAGTTCGTCGAGCGGATTGCAATCTGCTGGAGCCAAAACGCTCAACAAAATCTGCTGCTGCTGCGGATCAAGAGGCAGACCTGCGGCTTCACACCGGGCAAAGGCAGTTTGCAGTGCTGCTTCAAGTGCGGAGTTCATAAGGCCGATCGACCTTGCCAAAAAAGAGAAAGGTACTTTTCATTATGCCAAACGGTTCCCCGATTTGCGATCGCACGAGGAGCAGAGATTCGCGGTAAGCTGGAAAATGCTCCTTGCTGATGGATGTTGTGATGATTGCGCTTCAGAAAACTCGCCGCAGCTTGCTTTGTTTGTCGCTCGCTTGCGGCTTCTGGCTGCTCAGCTTTGCGATCGCGCCGATCGCATCCGCCCTGACGCAAATTAAGCTCAGTGATTTGTCGTATGAAATTTGTCCCGAAGAAATCGGGGCTGGAACCGTCACTGCGGGCGGGGCAAGCTTGGCGGCAAACTGCTTCTTGATTCTGGGCAAAGCGACCAACGACACGAACAAACCCGTGTTGAATGCCGATATTTTTGGCCGAATTTACGATGCCAACAACAACTCGGTGATGCAAAATCGCACTCGACTCGGCTCGATCGAAACCGTGCCGCCGGGAGTCAGCGATTTTAGCCTGCGCGTTTCAATTCCAGCCAATCAGCCGACGCCGTTGAAGCTTGAGCAGTTCAAGGCGTCTGGCTTTGCAGGAAAAGTACGGCGCTAGGCAACACCCAGCGGGGCAAGTACCTGAGTCAGCACTTGCAGCAGGAGAATTGCCAGCATCGGCGACAGATCAATGCCGCCCAAGGGAGGAATGATCGATCGAAACAGATTCAAATAGGGATCGGTAAGCTGGCTGAGCGTTGCAAAGAACGGGTTGCTCCAGTCCACAGTGGGAAACCAGGTCAGCAAGACGCGAGCCAGCAGCAGCACAAAATAGAAGTTCAAGAAAATTACCAGCGACCTGGCAATCATCGAAACCGGATCGACCGCAGAAAACTCGTTCATGAGCTTGAAAATCAAAGGTTAGCTTCAGTCTAGACGATTCTATATTCTACAGAAGATTTGCGCTGCGGAATAAATGGCGCGATCGACCCACAGGCCGCCTCTAGCCAAGAAACAGCCAATCCCCTTTCGCAAAATCCAACCAGCCTTAAGAATCGCGGGCAACGATCCGATCGCTTTCGGTCGGGCGAGTGCCGTTCACGCCGCCAAGCTGTTCGCGCACATCGTCAATCGCGTCATTCAACTGGGCGATTTTGTCTTCCAGTCCGCGCCGTGCCAGTTCAATGCTCTGCTCGGTCGGCGGCTTCAGCGATCGGCGTTTGCGCGACGGGCGATCGGCCAGTTTCGAGAATTCCTTCTTCAGTGGAATTCTCACCCAGCCGCGAGGCGACCAGAACGCCAATCACACCGCCGACCACGCCGCCGCAAATTGCGCCTGCGATAAATCCACCCACAAAATTATCTTGCTGACTCATGATTGCTTAGCTCGCTTAGGTTCCAAAAGTGCGATCGCCTGCGTCTCCCAGACCGGGAACGATGAAGCCACGACTATTTAAACCTTCATCGATCGCCGCCGAATAAATGTTCACGTTCGGATATGCTCCACTTAATTTTTGCAAAGCAGGCGGTGCAGCGACAACGCAAATAATTCGCACCAGACTGGGATCAACGCCGCGCTTGGTTAATTCGTTCAGAGTCACGAGAATGCTGCCGCCTGTTGCCAGCATCGGATCAGTGATCATCACTCGCGTTTCAGGATCGAAGCGATCGGGCAGGCGATTCAAATAGCACTTGGGTTCGAGCGTTTCTTCATCGCGAACCAGTCCCAAATGATAGATCGAAGCCAGCGGCAGCAGCGCTTGTGCGCCTTCAAGCAGCGACAGGCCAGCCCGCAAAATTGGCACAACCGCGATCGGCACTTCGGGATTGATGAACGTGGCCGCAGAAGGGGCAAGCGGCGTTTGCACCGTTGTCTCCATCGTTGGCAACCATTCGCGAGTCGCTTCATAAGTCAGCCAGCGGCCTAGCTCGGTCATGGCGCTGCGAAACAAAACTGAAGGAGTAGCTTCGTCGCGGGCGACTGCTAACCAGTGCTTGATCAGCGGATGGGGCGGAACGTAAACGCGCAGTTGGGAAACCATTGACGCAGATGAATGAAAAGACTGGTGCAAATTCTGACTTATCATACTCTCTTGCGCCACGAGTGGCATGAAAAGGCGATCGACTGATACCAAGCTTCGTGATTTTTCGATGGTTAATGTAGCAACAATGAACATTGCTCAATCGATCGACTTTTCCCATCTCGATCATCTGGTCTTGACGGTGCGCGATATTCCAACCACCTGTGAATTTTATCAACGGCTGGGAATGGAAGTCGCCACGTTTGGCGATCGCAAAGCGCTGAAATTCGGCCAGCAAAAAATCAACCTGCATCAGACAGGACAGGAATTCGAGCCAAAAGCGCAACGCCCGACTCCGGGTTCTGCGGACTTGTGTTTCCTAGTACGCACTCCGATCGAGCAGGCCGCAGCCTACCTCAAATCTCTGGGCATCGCGATCGAATCTGGCATTGTGTCACGGACAGGAGCAACCGGACAACTGCGATCGATCTACATTCGCGACCCGGACGGAAATTTGTTGGAACTGTCCAATGATGCTTAAAAAGGCGCGATCGCGATTAAAAGGCGATCGACGCCTCTTCTGAACTGCGTAAATCTAGCGGGCGTTGCGTTCGGTTTCGGCTTGGCCTTTGTCCATCGCGCCGATCTTGTCGTCCACCTTGGGATTGTTGATCGCGCCTTTTTGACGCGCATTTAGCTCGATCGTTTCAGGAATCTTTTTTGCCAATTCGCGAATATTTTCCAGTCCCGTCTCTCCGATCGGGCGTTCTTCGCTGTCGCCAAAATCTTCGGCTTTTTGCTGAATGCATTCGATCGTGCCCTTATCCGGCGTGTCTTGATCGGCTTCAATCAGCGGCAAACCGACCCCCTGCGAATCGGCCAGTGCAGCCGCTGTCAAGACAGGCGCAAACAAAACGGTCAAAGTACAAAGCAAAACAATGACAGCACGGCGAATCGTGTTGACAGCCAGTTTTGACATAAGTTTTTTCATTTGGAACCTCCATAGAGTTTTGCGGCATCGCTGCCAAGTGCAGCGATCGCGACCGATTCATCTTCAGACAGTAATCGCAGAGCGAAAACCGCTTCTTCTCCCTGCGGTAAGAGAGTTGCAGGCGAGACGGGCTGAATTTTTCTGAGAAGCGCTTGCCAAAATGTAAATTTTCAGTTACATTGCTTTACATAGAGGAACAAAAGGAGCGCGATCGATGGTGAAGGGACTCGTAACCGAAGAGCAAGGAAGACTAAACAACTATGCGATCGAACCCAAGGTCGTTGTCATGGAAGAATCGCAGTTTGGATTTACCCAATACGCCGAAAAGCTGAATGGTCGCCTCGCCATGATCGGATTTGTCTCGCTGATTGCGCTTGAAGCAGTTACGGGTCATGGCCTGATCGGATTTTTCCAAGGTTTGTAGAAAAGGCAGAAGGCAGAAGGTTCGCTGTTTAATTTTTATCCAGTCTGAGCAGGCAGGAGGTGGAAACGCCTTCTGCCTGCTGCCGTTTGCCCTCTGTCTTCCGCTCACCTTCTCTAATCCAATCTGCGGCAGAATGAAAGAATGCTCAGAGCTTGGAACGGTGAGTTTTAGAAATATGGATATTAAAAACAGCTTTGTGGAGGCGATCGGCAACACGCCGCTGATTCGGCTCAACAGCTTTAGCGATCAAACAGGCTGCGAAATTTTGGGCAAAGCCGAATTTCTCAATCCGGGCGGGTCAGTGAAAGACCGCGCCGCGCTCTACATCATCAAAGAAGCCGAAGAAAAAGGATTATTAAAACCGGGCGGAACAGTGGTCGAAGGTACAGCGGGCAATACGGGCATCGGCCTAGCCCACATCTGCAACGCGAAGGGCTACAAATGCCTGATCATCATTCCCGAAACGCAATCGCAAGAAAAAATCGACTTGCTCCGCACCTTGGGCGCAGAAGTCCGCACGGTTCCGGCTGTCCCTTACAAAGATCCAAATAACTACGTTCGTCTTTCCGGTCGGATTGCTTCAGAGATGGAGAACGCAATTTGGGCAAATCAGTTTGATAATTTGGCGAATCGCCGCGCCCATTACGAAACGACGGCAAAAGAAATCTGGGAACAGACCGAAGGATCGATCGATGTCTGGACAGCCGCCACAGGCACAGGCGGAACTTACGGCGGCGTGGCGATGTTCCTGAAAGAGAAAAATCCGAACGTCAAGTGCATCCTGGCCGACCCGATGGGCAGTGCGCTCTACAGCTACGCCAAAACCGGAGAAACCAAGAGCGAAGGCAGTTCAATCACCGAGGGCATCGGCAACAGTCGCGTCACGGCCAACATGGAAGGCGTCCCGATCGATGACGCCATCCGCATCGAAGACCCGGAAGCCTTGCGCGTGATTTACCAGCTTTTACACAAAGACGGCTTGTTTATGGGCGGCTCGGTCGGCATCAACGTGGCCGCAGCAGTCGCGATCGCTCGTCAGATTGGGGCGGGACATACGATCGTCACGATTCTTTGCGACGGTGGAGCGCGATATCAGTCGCGATTGTTCAATCCCGAATGGCTCGCCTCCAAAGGGCTATCGCTCAGTTGAAGCAGGCAATCGGGGGCGATCGCAGCCGCTAAAGCTCAAATTTCTCCATCGCCCAAAAGGATTTCAGGGTACGATCGCTTCACCGCATCACCCAATACGGCGCTTTTTGAATACAAGGGACTCTCTATGAAATCACTTCGTCGCCTGCTCATCCTGCCGCTGCTGGCGCTGTTGGTCGCAGTCACCGTGATTGCCTGTACGGGCGGTGGCGGTGACGGTGGCACAGACAATAATGCTGCTAGCGCTCCGGTCAAAGTCGGCTCCAAAGACTTCACCGAGGCGTTCATCATTGGCGAAATGTATGCGCTCGCCTTGGAAAATGCCGGACTGACGGTCGATCGCAAGCTGAATTTGGGCGCACTCCGGTCGCGCAAGCAGGCTTGGTGAGCGGCGAAATTGATTTGTATCCCGAATACACGGGAACCGGACTGCTGACGATTTTGAAACTGCCGAGTGCAAGCGATCGCCAAGCCGTGTTCGACAAAGTGTCGGAAGGCTACAAGCAGCAGTTCAACCTGGTTTGGCTCGATCCGGCTCCGATGAACAACACGCAAGCTTTGGCAATGACCCAGGAGCGATCGGACGCGCTGGGCATCAAAACGATCTCGCAAATGGCGGCAAAGGCCAGCGAACTGACGATGATTGGCCCCCCAGAGTTTGAAGCGCGGGAAGACGGACTTCCCGGCATCCAAGCAGCCTACGGCAATTTTGAACTGAAAGAATACAAAGCCGTTGATCCGGGCTTGCGCTACAAAGGCTTGACCGATGGCGATGCCGATGTTGCCGTTGCGTTTGGCACAGACGGCGAAATCGATGCTTTTGACCTCGTGGTTCTCGAAGACGACAGAAACCTGTTTCCGCCCTATCAGGTCGCTCCAGTTGTTCGCCAGGAAGCCCTCGACGCCAATCCCGCCATTCGTGAAGCCCTCAACGCCCTTGCCCCCAAGCTCACCGACGACGTGATGCGCCGCCTCAACTTTGAAGTCAGCGGCAATCAGCGCGAACCGGAAGAGGTCGCCAAGGAATTTTTGACGCAGGAAGGTTTGGTGAAAAGTTAGCGAGATAGGTTGCGATCGAATCAGTGACGCGATCGAATCACTGAATAGGCGCAAAATTCCCGCCAGGGCGCGAGATTTCGGCGGAGATGCGATAAATCCCCGCAGAGACGCGACTCGCGTCTCTACTGATCAGAGATTTCGCGCCTTGGCGATTTAGATGAGGAAAATTTGGTGAGCGCCATTCGACTTGAGCAGGTGAGTTTGCGATATCCGGGAGCAGCACGGCCAGCGATCGATCGCGTCAGTTGCGAAGTCACTCCGGGCAATCTCGTCGTGATTTTGGGGCCGTCCGGCTGCGGCAAAACCACCTTACTCAAGATGGTCAACCGCCTGTATGAACCGACATCCGGCACGATCTACGTCAACGACACGGACGTGCGCCGCCTCAAAGTCACGACGCTGCGGCAGCAAATCGGCTACGTAATTCAGCAGTCCGGCTTGTTTCCACACATGACGATCGCTCAAAATATTGGGGTCGTCCCCAAGCTGCTGGGCTGGGCAAAACCGCGAATTAATGCGCGAATTGACGAACTGCTTTTGCTCGTTCAGCTTGATCCCGCCACGTATCGCGATCGCTTTCCCGCCCAGCTATCCGGCGGCCAGCAGCAGCGAATCGGACTGGCTCGCGCTCTGGCAGGCGATCCCAACGTTTTGCTGATGGATGAGCCGTTTGGGGCGATCGACGCCATCACCCGAACCGCCTTACAGGACGAAATTCTCCGCCTCCAGCGGCAACTGCAAAAAACAATTCTGTTTGTCTCGCATGACGTTGAGGAAGCGCTGAGGTTGGCCGATCGCATTCTCATCCTCAAGGAAGGCCAAATCGTCCAGTACGATACGCCCTTCAACATTCTCACCAAGCCCGCCAACGCCTTTGTTCAAGATTTAATGGGCACGGACGACATGGTGCGACAGTTGGGTCTGTTGCGCGTCGAAACCGCCATGACCGCACCACCCGCTGACTACGCCAGCAACGGCCAGCCGACGATCGCCCGCAACGACAGCTTGCGCGATGCGCTTTCACTCATTCTCCGCACAGGCGCACCGAATCTGACCGTTCTCGACAACGGTTCAGCAGTCGGCGTGTTGACGCTCGATCACATCCGCAATTCAGCAATGGCGGCAAGCGCATCATGAGCTACCTCCTTAAAAATCTTGATGTCGTCTGGGAACTGGTTTTAGAGCATTTGCAGATGACCAGTTTGACTTTAGCGATCGCCATCCTGTTTGCTCTGCCGATCGCCCTCCTCGTCACCCGCTACCGCGTCCTGAATGTGCCGATTTTGGGCGTTCTTGGCATTCTCTACACCGTGCCAAGCTTGGCGCTGATCATTCTGCTCGTGCCGCTGTTTGGCCTGAATCAGCGATCGGTGATCGCCGCAATGGTGATCTACACGCAGGTGATTCTCGTTCGCAATCTCGTTGTCGGCTTGGATGGGATCAAGCCTGCGATCATCGAGGCGGCAAAAGGCATGGGCATGAATGCATGGCAGCGCTGGTGGCAAATTCAAGTGCCGCTGATTACGCCTGTTTTCTTAGCAGGTTTGCGACTGGCGGCGATCGTGGCTGTTGCGATCGCCACAATCGGCGCAAAGTTCGGCGCGGGCGGTTTAGGTCAACTTCTCTTCGATGGCGTTTCCCAAAATCGCTACGACAAAATTTGGGCAGGCGGGATCGCCGTTGCCGTCCTCGCTTTTGTGATTAATGGCGCACTGCTGCTATTAGAATGGGCGGCAAATCCGACCCGAAAAATGAAGCGATCGATGCGCGTGGGGCGATCTTTGCAAGCGAATCGATCGGCTGTTTGAGCATTCAGCAGAATTTTTTAGCTGTTAGTTTCACTTGAGGCTGGGCATTCTGTCGATAACCCAAAGACATCGTGCGCTAGCCATGAGTGAATACACCGGAATGACACCGACCGTTATTGTTGGGGTTGGTGGTACAGGCAAAGAAATTCTGATTAAAATTCGTCGCATGATCGTCGAGCAATATGGTTCGCTCGATGCTCTACCGATCGTTTCCTTTCTGCACATCGATACCGAGCAGAACGCCAAAGTTTCAGAACCGCAAGTTGTTCTCAAAAAGGACATTTCTTTGCACCCTAATGAAACAAGTTTGGGCGAAAGTCGATGATGCCAAAGCAATTCTCAACAAGCTTTCATCCTATCCATTTCTAGAAGAATGGTTCCCCGATCAACTCAAGGGAACTGATTCGATTTTGGCAGGAGCAGGACAGATTCGATCGCTGGGAAGATTCGCCTTTAGTCTTAACTATCAGACGATCAAAGAAAAATTTCTCAAGGCCAAAGAGCGAGTTATCGGTCATGAAAAGCTCATGCTCGACAAGTGGCAGGTTCAGCTTGACAAGGGTATGAATATCTTTGTGGCTTGTTCGCTGTCTGGTGGAACAGGTTCGGGTATGATGATGGGCTTAGCATACAACATTCGAGACTGGGTTCCGCCTTCAGAACTGCCGCAATCTTCTGCCTACATGGTGCTGCCAGGAGCTTTTTCAGGGTTGGGCGACAAGGTGATTGCAAACGCCTACTCTGCCTTGATGGAACTCAATCACTATTCTCGCAGCGACACCTGTTTTGAAAGTCAGTACAGCGGCAATCAATCCGATCGCATTAGCCCACAAAGCGGTCAAGATGTGCCGTTCAACTTTTGCTATTTGGTGGGCAACAGCAACGACAAAGTGACATTTTCTAGCCTTGGCTCGGTTCTAGAAATGGTCGCTCAAAATGTTTTTCTAGACTTCAGTTCCGGTTTTAGCCAGTACAAAAAACTGGTGCGCGATAATGTCCGCAAGCAGTGGGCAAGTCCTGATGAAATGGGCTATCCGCAAAACTTCATGAGCTTTGGGCTTTCCAGCATCCAGTTTCCGATCGATCGCGTTCTCAATGCCTGTTCGTCTCGTCTCGCAGGGCAGTTAGTCACTTGGTGGAGCAACCCAACGCCTACTCCGTCTGCCATGAAAGACGTAATCAGAACTGAGATTTTGCCGAGCTTGTTTTTGGCTGAATCCGAACACGATCATCAGCTTCTTGACAGCATCAGCATGAGCGACAACATGTTGTCGCTCAGCAAAGAAGTTGCAGAGTGGATTGCTGAAGTTCGCAAACGACGAAACGATCTCAACATTCCTTTCGAGAATCTTCAAAGATTCATCTCAAACGAACAGGCGAAATATGCACCACGCTTCAGCGATCGAGACTATTTTCAGCGAATGTCCGATAACCTGAATCGTTTGATTCCGCAGAAACGGCAAGAACTACGTCAGACCGTTTATAAAATGGTTGAAGACCGATTTCGCGGGCCAAAATTCACTCGTCAATTCCTTGAAACGCTGCTGGAAGTCTTCAGCGAATATCGCAGCCGTTTTGATCAAGACCGCCAAAAGAATTGGCTTCCAAAAGAAAAACAGCACAAAACGCCCTGCAAGTTTTGCTCAAGCAGATTGACGATCGCGCCAAGCAGTTTTTGCTAGTTAATCGCAAGAACGTAATCGAAGAAGACTTTCGCGGCATTATGCAAGCGTTAGAGTCGATCTATGTATCGAAAATTGAGGTCAGATCTCGCACTTTGGGTAATTTGCTACTGGATGCGATGCGGGAAGAAATTGAACAGCTTTTGATTGATTTGGCTGCCTTTGATGCTGTTTTGGAAACTCTGAAAGCTCAACTGAAAGACAAAGAGCAAACCTATCAGGGCGAAACCAGCGTGATGACTGTCAATGGCATCTTGCTTTACGACCCCGAAGACATCAATCGAGTTTATCGCAGCACGATTGAAACCAAAGAAGAAGTCATCTGCCAAACACTTTCGCAGCAAATTCTCGAAGATGAAGGAGTCAAAAAATTATTTGATTTCTACACTTTTGGCGTGCTGCGAATGCAAGGTCTCGCTGAAAAATTGCTGAATCGATCGATGGAAGAGTTCCGCAAGGGAGTCCAGTTCAACACTTCCACCGCTCGTAAGTTTCTTGAGCAATATCCAACTGTGGAACAGCAAGAAGCACAGATCAAAACGACATTTGAGAAGAGCGAGCCTTTCTTGCGGCTCAGTCAGGAACAGAAAAAGATGGGCTGGGAAGACAAGCCAGAAAAATATCAAAAGCTGGTGGGAATTCAAGGTGGGAATCAATCGCCTGATCCCGCAGTTGCCAGCCACGTTCTGCCGATCGTTCGCAAAACCAGCACTTTGACTGATAAAGATATTCGCCCACTCAACGATCCGCATCACATTTATTTTGTGCAGGAAGTTGGTGCATTTCCGCTGCGGCTAATTGAAGGCATGGAGAAGATGCGATCGATCTACCGATCCGTTGCTCAATCGGATAAAAATCCGCTGCACACGCATCAAGACAGCCGCCGCTTTAAAGATTTGATGCCGGAAAGCGGCAACGAAACGCAAATTCGACACAACTTAGTTTTGGCGAAAGCGTTGAACTTGGTGAAGCTGGAAGAAAATCGCGTCAGCCGTTTTGATGAGGTGAAGTTTTTCTATCAGGACAAGCAAACTGGACTGAACAAAGTGCAGGTTTTGGGAGCGAACTGGCAGGAAGCCGAAGAATACCTGCTGGCCGATCGAAACAGCAAAATTGCAGGATTTCTCGATGAGGCAATTCGATCGATCGGCCAAGCCGCCATAACCAAACCAGAAAAGCAAGCCCTCTATCAAACGATGATGGCTTACCTGCATCAGCAAGAAACCACAATTTCTGGCGGCAAAGATAGCCCTGCCTATCAAAAAGTGGAAAAGGCGATCGCCGAATACGTTAAAGTTCACAGCTTATTCATCAGTTCCGCCACCAATGGTACAGCTTCTAAAATTCTACTTCCTGTTCACACAGAATCGAAAGCAGTTCAAGCTATTACAACTGATGAGAACTTAGCCAAGTTCACCAAGCTCGCTGAGACTTGCTATAGCAAAGGCAATCCGACTGCTACTGAATTGCAGCTTCTTGAAAAGTTTCGTCAGAAGTATGGCATTTCTCAGACTGTTGCTGAACAGATCTTTGCTCAATGTATGCCCAAGCAACATTCGCAGCAGGCGATCGAAGAATTTGAATTGATGTTTCGAGCGTTTGTCGAAAATGACGGCGAAATTGATTTTCAAGAACAAGCTCAATTGCTTGATTTACAAGAAGAGCTAGGGCTAACGAATGAACAAGTAGCCTCGATCGAATCTGGCGTTCGCAAAGAATTGGTCATCCAGTAATTACTCCATCAACCACAGCAAAGGATTTCTATGGTCAGCGAATTCAACCATGTCACCTGTCCTAAATGCAAACACGATCGCAATGCTTTGACTGCGAAAAAATGCGAGATTTGCGGTCATCGCTTGAGCAAAGGATTTGGAAAAGTGCCGATCGCCGGAGTCGGATTAGCCGTGCTGCTGTTGGCGGGCGCAGGCTTATTTGGGTTCAAAGCCATGACTGGCAATCCCGCTACAAATGTGGCTTCAGGCAGCGCACAGACTCAGGCGATCGGAGATGCCAGTGCGTTTATCAGTCGCGGCGAAAAAGTTTTGTTCACGGATGCGCCCAGCCCGGACAAGCAGGCAGCGGCGGATGCGATCGCAGCGGGAGATCTTCAATCAGCAATTGCGAACTTAGAAGCCGCTCGTCAGGCCAGCCGCAACGACCCAGAAACGCTGATTTACCTCAACAATGCTCGCTTGGGTCAAGCCGCCGCTTTGAATATTGCCGTTGTGGTTCCTGCAACAAGCAGTCCAAGTGCAGCGCGTGAAATTCTGCGGGGTGTGGCGCAAGGGCAGGATGAAGCGATTCAGGCTGGAGTGCCGTTTCGAGTTGTGATTGCCGATGACAATAATGACCCGAATCAGGCAGTGGCGATCGCAAACGCGCTGGTTCAAGACGAAAGCATCCTCGCCGTCATCGGACATGGAACGAGCAGAACTTCTGTCGCCGCCGCACCAATCTACCAGGAAAGTCAGATGGTGATGATCGCCCCAACTAGCAGCAGCACCGAACTAGCGCAACTTCCCAGGACAGGCGGAAACTTTATCTTCCGCACGATCGCCAGCGACCAATTTACCGGAACAACGCTGGCAAGACATTTGCTTTCCACAGGCAAGCGTCGCGCCGCAGTCTTCTTCAATTCCGCCAGTTCCTACAGCAAATCGCTTCAGCAGGCGTTCGCCACGACGCTCAGTTTAGAGGGCGGAGAAGTGGTGCAGGAGATTGATTTATCTCAACGCAGTGCCCAACTGCCAAGCGATGCAGATGCGATCGTCCTGTTGCCCGACGCGGAAACGCTTCCACAGGCGATCGAAGTTGCCAAAGCCAATGCAAATCAATTGCCGCTGTTCGCTGGCGATGCCTTCTATCGGATCGAGAGCCCTTCAGCAGGGCGGCGCATCCCTGAATGGGCTTGTTCTGCCGATTCAATGGCATCCGCTCAAAAGTGCGAATCCTCAGTTTGCCCAAACAGGAAGCAATTTGTGGGGAGGCGATGTCAACTGGCGATCGGCGATGGGCTACGACGCTCTGCAAACTCTCAGAACGGCGCGATCGACCGGAAACGTCACCCCTGACAGCGGAACCCAAGGCCGGACTGCACTCGCGCAAGCCCTTAGCGGTTCAAGCTTTGCCGCCAATGGAGCAACGGGAGCGCTTCGCTTTTTGCCTTCGGGCGATCGAAATGGCAGCATTGTTTTAGTCAAAGTTCAGCCCGGATCGCGATCGGGCACAGGCTACGATTTCGTTCCACTGCGATAGTTCGTTCCGATTTATGTAGGTCTGCGGCGCGATCGCTCCGAGTGGAGCGATCGTCTTCATCCACGACGCTTGCGAGGCCGAAGCAACGTGCTGATCACTTCACCCGGATTTTTCGTTGGTAGCAGCGGTGTCCACAGGGCAGAATCGGCGAATCCGAGGGCGTGAGGGCTGCGGATCGATCGATCCACCCAATCCGATTCACCCACCAACACAAGGGAACTTCGATTAATTGTTTTTTGCGTCAGTGCAGTCTTATGTGAGACGCTAATCATCCGCTTAGAAATACAGGTTTTGCCAAATTCAACCCCTCACTCTTTGTCCGTTGCCGCAAAATCAGCAGGCCTTGGAGCGTTTTTCTCT
>JAAUTJ010000213.1 GCA_012031475.1 Leptolyngbyaceae cyanobacterium SM1_3_5
CACGAACAAGGGGCTGAACACGGCCGTCGGCGGACGAGGGCGGGTTCGCGATCGCCAAATCCCCGCGCCAGCAGCGCATAGACCGCCAGATAAGTCGCCACTGCCGAGGGTCTTCTCGCCTCGGCTTCAAACAGGGTTTGCTGTTCAGCGCAGTCAGGTAGCTGCGGAGTTGCTGAATGAAGCGCAAAAAATCGTCAGTGCTGAGGCCAGATTGGTCGTCGCCCGTGCCGTCGATGCCGCCTCGGTCTTGCAGCATGTCTTGCAAAAGGTTCAAGCCCTGCTTGCGATCGCTGACGTTGGTTTCTGGCAAAGCCAGCAGTTCAAGGACGCGATAAGGCCGCAGCTTAAACAAATCCATTTGAATTTCGCCGCGCACGCTGGCAAAACCGCCTTCGCGCAACAGCAATTCCTGTCCGGTTTCCAGCGATTCGGCAGCGTTCTCATACTGGCCTTGCTGCCACTGCTCGCGGCCTAATTCCAGGCAGGCAAAGGCCACCGTCAGGACAACATCCGCCTGAACCAGATCCGGCTGGCCTCCTGATTTAGTGGCCTTGGTGAAGCGTCCTTTTGTACCACTGCTCAGGTATGGCCGACCGAGCTTGAGAACCAGTTCATATTCGCCCAACTCCAGCAAAATCAGTAGAGCGCCGACCAGCTGATCGTCTTCAATTTCGATGCTGGGCGTGTAGGATTCCGCGATCGGGTCGGTCGCCACTGCCACGCCGCCCGTGCCGTTTTCGCCGCCTGCGTTCCAGGCGATCGCCCTCATACGCTTTGGCGAGAAAATTCGCGTCATAAGCTTGGCGCTGCGTCGAATCGGACAGCACGGCAAAGGCTTCGTCAATCAGTTGCCGACGAGCGGCGATCGCGGCTTCTGAGTATTCGCGTCGAGGAAGTTGCAAAGCGCGATCGCGATGAGCCTGCTGAAGCTGCTCATTCGTCGCCTGAATCGGCAATCCCAAAATCCGGTAGTAATCCAGCGGAATTCGCACAGTCCACTTCCCCAAATAAATAGCTCGATCGACCCGTATCGCTTGCGACCCGTCAAAATAGTATCTTTATCATAACGAGTGGAGTTTGGTGAAATTTAGCGCCAAACGCCCGCAAGATCCGCTGGCTTTAACATAAGTTTTTACAAGTTTGGCTCAGTGTAGAGCATCAAACCTGGCAGCGGCGATCGATAGCATTGCCGAAAGAAGCCTGATACGATCTAGAATCGCGCTTAATAGTAGCGCTTCACTTGCTCAGAGGACAACTGCAAGTCATGGTTCAAGAAAGAACATTGCCCACTGTCGCAGTGGCCACAATCACCAAAGCGGAAGGGCTACGGCTCTATGAAGACATGGTGTTAGGCCGCTTCTTTGAAGATAAATGCGCCGAAATGTACTACCGGGGCAAAATGTTTGGGTTTGTCCATCTGTACAACGGGCAAGAAGCGGTTTCATCGGGCGTGATCAAAGCGATGCGCCCCGATGACTATGTGGGCAGCACGTACCGCGATCACGTCCACGCCCTCAGTGCAGGCGTTCCCGCCCGTCAGGTGATGGCCGAACTGTTCGGCAAAAGTAACAGGGATGCAGCAAAGGGCGAGGCGGCTCGATGCACCTGTTTTCCGCCGAACATAACTTGCTGGGCGGCTATGCGTTCATCGGCGAAGGCATCCCGGTCGCAACCGGAGCGGCCTTTCAAACGAAATATCGCCGCGAAGCCTTGGGCGACGAAACTGCCGATCAGGTGACGGCCAGCTTTTTTGGCGACGGCACGGCGAACAACGGTCAGTTTTCGAGTGTTTGAACATGGCCGCGCTGTGGAAACTGCCGATTCTGTTTGTGGTTGAGAATAACAAGTGGGCGATCGGCATGGCGCACGATCGCGCCACCTCGCAGCCGGAAATCTACAAAAAAGCCAGCGTCTTCGGAATGCCCGGAGTCGAAGTGGATGGCATGGATGTCTTAGCCGTCCACAAAGTCGCTCAGGAAGCCGTTGCCCGCGCCCGTGCAGGTGAAGGTCCCACGCTGATCGAGTGCTTAACTTACCGCTTCCGGGGTCACTCGCTGGCCGATCCCGACGAGTTGCGATCGAAAGCCGAAAAAGAATTTTGGTTCGCCCGCGACCCGCTCAAAAAGTTCAGCGCCTACCTGATCGAGCAAAATCTGGCAGCGGCAGAAGAACTCAAGGAAATCGATCGCCGCATTACCGCTGTGGTCGAAGATGCCGTCAAGTTTGCGATCGATAGCCCGGAACCCGACCCCGCCGATTTGTACAAATACGTCTTTGCCGAAGACGAATAGCGATTATGTCCGACTCAATCATGTTTAGCGGCGATGGCTTCGTTGTCCTTGAAGCCGACCAGCCCGAACAGTTCCTCACGCCCACCGAACTGTTTGAGAAGCTGAAAGCGATTTTGAGCGATCGCCAGTCCGACTTGCCGAGAGATTTGCAGCGGTTCGATCAGCGTGGACGCGCAGGCGCAATACCTGATGGAATCGTCTTGCGAACTGGACGTTGAACCAGGGCAGTTTTGCAGTGGTATGTCGTTCGGACGGAAAAATAGCTGCAAAGGTGAAAACTTGAATCATTTGGCAGTCGCGTCTCATTGCGGAGGCGCGACTTTTTCGCGGCCAGCGGCTAAAGTTGAGGTTCGATCGACTTCCCTGACAGCGATCAAAAACGTTCATGCATAACAATTCCTGGTTGAAAATCGATCGATAGTAGTGACGGCCAACACATCGGTTTTACAACAGCTTCAGTGGGCAACTAAGATTGTAACGAAGCTGTTACACGCCGAACGTCAAAGTGAGCGATCGCAGGGTGCAGCTAGCCAATCTTTGTCCGACACGACTGCACAATCTATGAGCGATCAGCAGGAACAACTTTCTGCCACCGATTCAACCGCACAAATCATTCAGCCTCCGGTCGGAATGCGTCTCCTGCCGAGCTTGACTTCACCGGAATCGTGGGGATTTGGCTTTAGCGGTTTGCTGCTGTGGCTGGGACCTGCGCCCGCCATGCACGCGGTTCTGGGCGATCGCGCCATTTGGGTGTGGATTCCCGGCGTGATTGTCGGGATGCTGCTGAACTTGCAGGTGAAGCGGCTGGGAACCTTTTGGCCTTCTGTAGCTGGAGGAACGCCGAACTACACGACGCGCCTTCTGAAAAATCATCCCCGACTGGCGGCGTATGCGGCGATCGGTTATTTCTTTGGCTGGGCAGCCGTGCCGCTGGTGAATGCAATTATCCTCACCGATCTAATTCAGGCCAATCTCGCCACGCTGGGAATGCACTGTCCGGGCGTAATCTTAAAGGTTGGCTTTACGGTTTTGGCGTTCATCGTTGCCTTCAGCGGCACTCGCGCTTTAGGCATTTTGCATTTATTTTTCATCGTGCCTGCTCTGGGATTTTTGCTCGCCTTTTGCCTGCAAGGATTGGGCTGGCTGATGTTTTCGCCGCTCAGCCCCGGCTTTTTTCCTGCCGAGTGGCCGAGCTTTGAGTTTTTTGAGTGGGCAAAGTGGTTTTTCATCACGGTCTACGCCCTGTATGCCTGCGAAACCGCTTCTTCCTTCGTCTCCGACAGCCGCGAACCAAGCTGGACGCTGCGCTGCCTGTCCGTGACGGCGAGCTTGATTCCGATCGTTTACCTCGGCGGGTCGTGGGTGCTGATGCGCCTGTCAAACGGATCAGAAACCGACAGCAACGCTTTTCTGAATTTGCTCAGTGCCGCCACGCCGTTTTGGGGCAGTGCTACGCCGCTGCTCGTGACGTTTCTGGTCGCCTCAAGCTGCCTGCTCAGTTGCGCGACCGGATTTTCCAACTCGCCGCGCATTCTCTATCAGCTTGCCCAAGATGGCTATCTGTCTCCGGTCTTTGCGGTCGCCTCGCGGCGCGGCGTTTTGGGTCCCGCCTTGATTTTCACCTTGCTGGTGAGCTTGACGGGCGTGGTGTGGGGCGATGTGTCTCGCGTCGTCATGGTGACGGGAACGGGCTATTTTTTCTCGATCGTTGCCCTGCACCTCGGCCTGTGGCTGAACCGCGATCGCCCCGAAGTGATCTGGCCGTACGGGTCGATCGCTTTCTTCGCCGTCGAATGCGTCGTCCTCGTGGTCGGCGGTTTGGCGTGGAGTTGGCAGGACTTTCTGCTGGGATTGATGTTTCCCGCCGCCATTCTCGGAATCGATGTGCTGATTCGCCGCCTGGACTGGCCGATTTTTCAGCCCCACTGGTGGATGCAGCGCGATCGCCCTCGTCTTCAGCAACAGCAGAACGTCGTTGCGCTTCAGGTGTTCATTTTGCTGCTGCTGGTTTGCGGCACGGCGATTTTAGTGTGGATGCTGCGATCGGACTTGATGGCGGCTTCCAGCGATGTCAGCACGAATTTGTTCATCGTCGTGCTGCTGACAGTTGCGTTTGTCAGCATTGCGGTGGCCTGCTGGACGAGTTTGCCGCAGGTGACGGCGATCGCAGAAGCCAAAGAGCGTGCCGAGCATTTTTTTGGCGTTGCTCTGAACGCGATTTTGGTGCTGGATGAAGCCGGACGAGTGCAGCAGGCAAATCCCGCCGCCCATGAACTGTTTCAGACTGAAGCCTCACTGCTGGGATCGGCGCTGCCCGACCTGCTGATCGACCTCGAAGGCAGTCCGAATCAATGGCCGGATCGCAGTGAACAGCGGCTCTGTTTATCCAATCCAGCCAGCTTCCCCAGTGGCGACAATTCGCTTGTCGAAATGTGGATTTCGAGTACCACTTCGCTCGATCGATCGATCGAATACATGGTGATTTTGCGCGACATCACCGAACAAAAAAATGCAGAACTGGCGCTGCTGCGATCGGAAATGCAGTTGCGCGAACAAGCCAATCAGCTTCAGCACACGATTCAAGAACTGCGGCAAACGCAAGCGCAAATGCTTCAGCAAGAAAAATGTCTTCCTTGGGGCAACTGGTCGCCGGAGTCGCGCACGAAATCAACAATCCGATTAATTTCATTCACGCCAATGTGAATTATGCAAGTCAATACACGCAAGATTTGCTGGATTTATTGGCGCTTTATCAAGCAAACTATCTGGAGCCAACACCCGACATTCGATCGCAAATTTCTCAAATTGATCTGCCCTTTTTGATTGAAGATCTGCCCAAGCTGCTCGGCTCGATGAAAGTCGGAACCGATCGCATTTGCGACATTGTGCGATCGCTCCGCAGCTTTTCTCGGCTGGACGAAGCAGAAGTCAAAGCGGTCGATATCCACATCGGCATCGAAAGCACCTTGATGATTTGCAAAGTCGGCTGAAAGCGACTCCCAAGCGGCCTGCGATTGAAGTGATCCGCAAATACGGCAGCTTGCCGCTGGTTGAGTGCTATGCCGGACAGCTTAATCAGGTGTTCATGAATCTGATTAGCAACGCGATCGACGCGATCGAAGATGCTTATCTGGAGTCAGTGGCGATCGTGGGCGAAGGGCGATCGGGAAGCATCACAATTCAAACTGATGCGATCGATCAGCAGGTTTTGATTCAAATTCGCGACAATGGCACTGGAATGAGCGCAGAAGTTCAGCGCCGCCTGCTCGATCCGTTTTTTACCACCAAGCCCGTTGGCAAAGGCACCGGATTGGGCATGGCGATTACGCATCAAATCGTCACCGAGCGGCACGGCGGACGCTTGGAGTGCATTTCCGATGTCGGACAGGGGACGCAGTTTTCGATCGAAATTCCGCTGCGGCAAACGCTGCCAGAAGTTAGGAATGACGCGATCGAACCATCTGAAAGCTTGGCTGGAATCGATGCTTAGGATCGCAGATTAGACCGCTTGCACGAATCCTAAACCGCCCCCAAATCCCCCATGCATGGGGACTTTGATAGTTGATTTTGGCAATTTCAATGGGCAAAATTCGATTCAGGCAAGAAGTCTATTAATTAAAACCAGGTTTTTTATTTTCTGAAAGTGCTGCATGACCGCATTTTCAGAGAATAAGTTTCGGATTTTATTAAATTCACGATCCTTAAGAATTCGTTTGAGCAACGACAGCGGGCGCAGGAGCCGCAATCAGCGCCACTTCCAGTTCATCTTCGGGCATCTGCTTGAGCGCAACGCGCAATCCGGGGCCAAAGAAGCGCTCGATCTTTTCGCGCTTTTGCTCCCAGGTTTCAAATTTGATCAGGGGCGATTCAAATTCCAAAATCAGCGCATAGTGACCGTCGATCGCTTCTTCGCGCAGCGCCTTGAGATACGGGCGTTCTTCGTCAGACGGACTCATGCCCAAATGTTCCAGCGAGCTATCGAGATGCGCTTCTTGGCCGTAGCGAAAGCGGGTGACATCTTTGCGAATTTGGTTTTGCGTGGCGGTGGCCTGCTGCGATCGAAGCTGCACAATTTCCGCAGTCGGTTCCGCCTGCGGCACAGGTCGAAGTTCTGAGGCTTTTAGGGCAAAGCCGCCCAGCAAAATCGGGATGCCGTAGAAAAATCCGACCAGATTCAGAGTCGAATTGCCGACAAAGTACGCATAAAATCCGGTGACGGATAAAATTCCGCCGACGACCAACCCGATCGATCCCAGTGAGATTCGGCCAAACATCGCGATACCATAGAAGCAAGATACTTCACAATTATTCACTATTGTGGCGGGGTCGATCGACTCAGTTGCAAAAATTTAGGAGCCAATCATGGAAATTGAAGCGTTAAAAATCCGCGTCCAGACCGTTGCCACCAAGCGCGAATCGCTGCTGCGCCTGCTGGAACAGCCAAATTTGGGCACGCTCCGCATTGATGTCAATCAGGCACTCGAAGAGCTTGACGATTTGCTCGACGAATTCAAGCGGACGTTTCCGCAAGAAAGTATCTAGGGTTCGATCGACTCTAACAGGACAGAGGCAGAAGCCGTGAACTAAAGTTCCGGCTGAGAGCTAAAACCCATTGAAATGGGTTCGTTTGACAGGCTTGAGTCAGTTTTGTGACTTGAGCTTTCAGCTTTGGAAATTGATTTCCTGGCTCCCAAGTGCGTAAGTCCTGTCTAAGTGCGATCGCGCCTAAAATCCCCTCACTTCACAAAAGCGAGGGGATTTTCGATTGCTGTCTTGCTGAGACGGCTGTTTTACTGAAACGGCTGCGATCGAGGCTTTGCTTAGGGCTGGCGGCCAGATGCCGCGCGACCCAACTGCGTCACAACATTGATCAGTTCTTGAATCGGCACTTCCTTTTCGCAAAAGGCATCTACCTGAGCAGTTTGCACCATCACTTCGACCTGCGGGTCTTTGACGGAGGAGTAGGCGACAATTTGCGTTTGTGGATACAGGCCTTTGATTTGCAGAGAAGCGCTAAGCCCGTCCACGATCGGCATCTGTAAATCAAGAATTACCACGTCAGGACGGTGCTGCCTGACCATCTCTACTGCCTCTTTGCCGTTGCTTGCTAAGCCCACCAGTTCAATACCGGGTTGCCGCTGCAAGGCCATTTTGAGGCTGTAGCGAATGAGTTCGTGGTCGTCCACAACAAGGACGCGGAGGTTAGGTGACCGATGAGACAACATGCGGCTTAGGAGGGTTAGCGTCCACT
>JAAUTJ010000214.1 GCA_012031475.1 Leptolyngbyaceae cyanobacterium SM1_3_5
TTGCGGCACTCAGTTCCGAACTGAAAATTGCCGTAATCGAAGGCGACATGACCACCGAACTCGACGCCGATCGCCTCCGTCGATACAACGTTCCTGTCATCGCCATCAACACAGGTCGATCGTGCCATCTCGATTCCAAAATGGTCGCGGGCGGCATTCAGCGCTTCCAGCAGGATTACACCCCTAATAAGTTTGACCTGATGCTGGTTGAGAACGTGGGCAATCTCGTTTGTCCGGCAGAGTTTGAAGTCGGGGAACACGCCAAGGTTGCTTTGCTCAGCGTGACCGAGGGAGAAGATAAGCCGCTGAAATATCCGGTTATGTTTCAGGCGGCGGACTGCTTGCTGATTACCAAAACTGACCTTGCGCCCTATCTGGATGTGGAGATCGATCGAATTGCCGCCAATGTCCGCCAGATGAATCCGCACGTCGCGATTATTCCGGTTTCGGCCAAAACGGGTGAAGGGTTGGATCAATGGTTTGACTGGATCAGGTCAAATCTTCGCAGCCGGAATTCTGTTGCGATCGCTACTGCTTCATCTCAATAATTACGCCTTTATTAAGGTCAAGCAGATCACATTAAATCTCCTCACAGTTAAAACTTCATGAAATTCCGTCGTTGGTTTCTGCTCGGAGCCGTGTTTCTTCTGAGCCTGTTGATTAGCGTTGGCTGTGCCCAGAATGCCCCGACTGGTGGAAATGCTGCCTCAAATGGAGGTGGTGAATCGATCGAGATTGGTTTCAGCGCGTGGCCTGGGTGGTTTCCCTGGCAGGTGGCAACCGAGGAAGGCTTGTTTGCCAAAAACAACGTCAATGTCCAAATGAAGTGGTTTGACGGCTACCTCGACTCGATCAACGCGCTCACAGCCCGACAGCTTGATGGCAACAGTCAAACACTCAACGACACGCTCAGTTCTGTTTCGGCTGGTGCAGATCTGGTCGTGGTTCTGACAAACGACAACTCGACCGGAAATGACAAAATTATTGTCGCTGAAGGCATCAACACGATCGAAGACTTGCGCGGCAAAAAAGTTGCAGCCGAAGAAGGCACGGTCGATCATTTCCTGCTGCTGCTCGGCCTTGAAAAAGCCGGAATGACCCAGGCCGACATCGACTTTCAGCCGCTTGAAACCGGAGCGGCAGCAGCGGCATTGTCGCGGGTCAGGTGGATGCGGTCGGCGTGTTTGCCCCGTTCACCACGCAGGCATTGACTCGTCCGGGCAGTAAAGAACTGTTTAGCTCCAGAGATTTTCCCGGTGCAATTTCCGATCACCTCGTCGTGCAGCGCCAGCTTGTTGATGAGCGACCAGACGACGTGCAGGCGATCGTCAACACCTGGTTCGACACCATCGATCACATCGCAGCCAACCGCGATCGATCGCTGGAAATCATGTCAAAACGCGCCGCCGTTTCGGTAGAAGACTACAAAGAATACGAAGCCGGAACCAAGATTTTTGGCATTGAGGAAAACCTCAAGGCGATGCAGCCCGGAAACGACATGACCTCGCTGACCTACGCCGCCGACTCAATCAGTAATTTCCTGGTGGAAGCGGGCTTGGCGCAGCAAACCCCCGACTTTAGCCGTTTGTTTGACGATCGCTTCATCAAAGCTTACGCCGCCGCCAACCCTTCCTAGGTGGAACCCATGAGCCAAACTCTTGATCCGATCGATGCCAAACTGAGTGACGATCGCCCCCGGATGCTGCCGCCGACTGTCTTCTGGCGAATCGCGGACGATATTCCCCGCCGGCTTGCGCTAATCCTGGTCGTTCTATCGATCGCCGTGCCGCTGATTTTGTGGGGGGCGATCGCGCAGTCGGGCATTGCGCCGCCGATGTTTCTGCCCACGCCTGCCGCCACTGTGGAAGCGCTGGGGCGGATGTGGGCAGACGGAACCTTACCCGTTGACATTGGCTTCAGCCTGTTTCGCGTCCTGAGCGGCTTTTTGCTGGCGGCTGTGGTTTCTGTGCCGCTGGGCGTGTTGATGGGGACGTTTGCGAGTGTGCGATCGCTGCTTGAACCGATCGTCGGCATCCTCCGCTATATGCCCGCTCCCGCCTTCATTCCGCTCCTGATTCTCTACTTTGGCCTGGGCGAAGAACCCAAAATTCTGCTGATCTTCATCGGCACATTGTTTTTTAACACGCTGATGATCATGGATGCGGTCAAGTTCGTCCCCAAAGATTTGATCGAGGCCACTTACACGCTGGGCGGCACTCGATCGCAGGTCGTTCTCCAGGTGATTTTGCCCTACATTTTTCCCAGCATCATTGATGCCTTTCGCGTCAACATGGCCGCTGCGTGGAACCTGGTGATTGTGGCTGAACTTGTCGCCGCGACTGAAGGCTTAGGCAAACGCATCAGCATTGCCCAGCGCTTTTTGCGAACCGATGAGATTTTTGCCGGACTGATTGTGATTGGCCTGATCGGACTGGCGATCGATCTGCTCTTTCGCCTGTTGTTGCGCGTCACCTGCCGCTGGGCGCGATGAATCCCCGCCCCGTACAGACGCGAGATCTCGCGTCTCTATCTCCTGACACCCAAAATGCACCTCGAAGTTAATCACCTCTACAAATCATTTGCGGCGCGGCCTCGATCGATCGTCGCCCTCGAAGACATCAATCTGCACGTCGATACGGGCGAATTTGTTTGCGCGGTCGGTGCGTCCGGTTCCGGTAAGTCCACGCTGCTGCGGCTTGTGGCCGGACTGGAAACGCCGACATCTGGTGAAGTGCTGGTCGATGGAATGCGTGTGACGGGACCGGGAGCCGATCGCGGCATGGTCTTCCAAAACTACACGCTCTATCCCTGGATGACGGTCGCGCAAAATGTCGGCTTCGGCTTGAAGCTGCGCGGTATCAGTGCCCAAGAGCGGCAGCAGCAAGTCGCCTACTATCTCGATGTCGTCGGTCTGACTAAGTTCGCGCAGTCCCTACCCAGCGAGCTATCTGGCGGAATGAAGCAGCGGGTCGCGATCGCCCGCGCCCTTGCCTCGCGTCCGAAAATTCTGCTGATGGATGAGCCGTTCGGAGCGCTGGACGTGCAAACCAAAGAAACGATGCAGGAATTTATGCTCGACTTGTGGCGGCAAACGCAAACGTCGATTTTGATGATTACGCACGATGTCGAGGAAGCGGCTTTTCTGGCTCAGCGAATTTACGTGCTGACCACTCATCCCGGACGAGTGCAGCGCGAGATGGATCTGGAGTGGCCGATCGATCGCACCTACACCTTCAAGCGCAACTCGGAGTTTCAAGATTGCCGCGAAGAAATCATGTCTCTGCTGCGTGGCGAAGCGGAAGCCGTCACACCACGCTAGGATCGATTACGGCGAACTCAAGGAAATTGCAATGGCGCTTTCAGTTGGTACAACGGCTCCTGATTTCACCGTCAAGGACACCAACGGCAACACGGTCAAGCTCTCGGACTGTGCAGGCCAAATGGTGATCTTGTATTTCTATCCGAAAGACGACACGCCGGGATGCACCAAGCAGGCTTGCGGCTTTCGCGATCGCTACGACGACTATCAAGGCCAAGAAATCAAAATCTTTGGTGTCAGCCGCGACGATGAAGCTTCTCACCAAGCCTTCACCGAAAAGTACAGCCTGCCCTTCCCCCTGCTGGCCGATACCGACGGCACGATCGCCAAAGCCTACGATGTCGATGGCGGCGGCTATGCCAAGCGCGTCACCTACGTGATTGACACCGAAGGTACGATCGTCAAAGTCTACGAAAATATCAAAACCGACACCCACGCTAGCGATCTGCTTGCAGAACTAGCACACTAGCAAACTAAAGTTCGATCGCGCTTACAGAAAATTTATCACCCGTTCACTTTCCTCCACTTTTGGGGGAATTTTTACAGGAGCGATCGCCCCACTTGCTGACTCTGCAACCGCTCCAGCCGACGCCCGATCCGCGATCCCCGACACCTCGCCATTCGGTTATTTCTACCGCAAGACTACTGGTCACATTCGCCGCTAGAAATGCCACAATAGATCAAACTCTGTCAACAATTTCTTTATCTTTCTTATGGTCTTTAATCCAGACAATGCCCAGTTTTTCAGTGGCAATGCCGAGGACGACCAGCCCAACCCGTTGCTGAAATATCTCCAGCATCAATCTCCTGAAGTTTTGGCAAGAGTTGCCAAATCGGTCAGCCCAGAGATCAAGCAGATTATTTCGCAAAACGTCCAGGGTTTGGTGGGAGTGCTGCCCAACGAAGCCTTTAACGTGCAGATTACCACCGATCGCGAAAACCTCGCAGGGCTGCTCGCCTCCGCCATGATGACCGGGTATTTTCTGCGGCGGATGGAGCAGCGCATGGAGCTAGAAGACAACATGGCAAGCTCGCTCTCGCTCTATCGCGAAGCCGATCGCTCCGATGAAAGCGACGACACTTCCTTCTAGCTTTACCCAAGCATCAGGATCGAGGACTGAGTTAAGCTGCACTCAGTCCTTTGCACTTTTAAAATCGCACCTAGCGCGGTGGCAGCAGCGGCGACACAGGCTGCGGCGGTGACAGCGTTTGTACGGTTAACACCTGCGGCGGGGTGGAGTCGGGCGGGTAGAGGAACTGCACCTGTACCAAAGCGGCGATCGCCTGCTGGCATTCTCAGGCGAATCAGTGGTTGCCCTGCTTGTCCGCGTCGCTGGATGAGATGCAAATAGCGCGTTTCCGCAATGCCAAGGTCGTCGGTATAGCGAATGCGGATTGTGCCACGAAAGAAAATTTGGTCAGTAGGCGGATCGAGAAAGCGCAATCCGCCGGACGTTAGCGTGTCTTCTTTCAGCGGCGTTTGCACCATCACGGCGACATTCTGCACGGTGTTGGTGTTGTTGTGCAGCGGCATCGTCAGGTCATACAGCGTCCCATAGTTGCCGTGCGCCCGAAACGCTGTATCCGGATAGCGAGTCAGCATCGGAGCGCTTTGAATCTGCCGAGTGCCCAGTGTTCCGTTGTCCAAAGTGCTGAGCGCATAAGAAAATGCTTGTCCCGTTGGGGGAATGCTGAGGCGATCGCCATTTGGCTGATCGGTGAGCCGCGCTACCCACTGCGACCCCTGCGACACGCCTGCCACGCGACCGTAATAGAAAGGGCGAGCATTGAGGCGATCGGGCGGAGTGGGTGCGATGTCGCGTGGGCCAGCCAAACCGCCACGATTCAGCAGCGTCACCCATTCTTGGGGCGTGGGAGCGCGAAAGGTTGGAACTGGATTGAGCGGATTCAGATTTGGCGTCGGCTGACCAAACAGCGCCAAACTTGCGACATAAACGGGACCGCTGCTGGTGAGGTGTAAAAGCGTCGATCGCCCATTCAGCGGCAGTGGTCCGGTAATTGGTGCAGGCGTCACACCTGGAGGCGTCAGCGCTTCGGGCGCAGCGAGGGCGACATTGGGCAGCGATCGACGCAGCGGAATCGGCGCATTCATCAGCAGTTGCGCTCGACGGGGTGGAATCACAATTCGGGCTGGAAACGAGCTTTGGCGTTCACCGCGCAGCAAATCGTTCATCACGCGGCTTCCCGGTCCCGCAAACACGGTTCCCAGTGGATTAGCGACGTAGGCGGGCAAATTGTTAAATGGTGCTTCCTGGCTGAGATAGCTTGCGCCCTGCAAAATGTCCAGGTTGACCGATCGCTGACCGGGATTGTAAACAATCACACCTTGATACAGCGGGCGGTTATCGATCGGGGTGCGGCCTCTGGCAATGTGATGGGCAAAAAAGTCGAATCGTCCCGACAGGGGATAGTTCAAATGGGCATTGGGAACCAGCATTCCGTCGGGCGGAAACGTGGACAGCAAAATTCCTTCATTCAGGACGAGTTCAGGACTGTTGCTGTTGACAACTGGAATGTTGTCAAGTCCGCCGGGAAGCGGTCGTACCTGTTGGGGATGGACAATTTGCCGTTGGACGCGGGCAGGCGGCGGTGCAGGAACAGGCGGCGGTGTAACCGGAATGGGAATGGGCAGGGCAATTTGAGCGATCGAGAACAGCGACAGCAGCGACATCAGGACAAGCGCATCAATATCAAAGTGGACAGGAGCGATCGAGTGGCTGGCGGGTAAATCACGGCGGCAACCGGATGTGCCGTCCTTCACAATACCACTGCCAGATGATTCACAACCACACCGCGCCATCAGGATACTTTTGCGACAAAGCGGTGCGACAAAGCGGTGCGACGAAGCGGTGCGACAAAGTGGTGCGGGGATCACCTGCTCTTGGGCTGCTGGAAGCAGCAGCAATCACCGAGCCGTCAGCAAAATAAGCTGCTGAGCCAGGAGCGATCGCACCCCGTCCAATCCCAACGGCACATCGCTCAAAATCTCCTCAACCGGGCGCGACTCGTTGCCGTCACTGGCTTTGAGAAACTGCCATTCCGCTTCGCTCAGTTTGACGATCTGATAGTCGTAATTAAACAGACAGCGGCTATCCCAGCCGTCCATGCACGGACTTCGATCGGGAATTGCTTTGAGCAAATCGGCATCGTTTGACCAGTCGGCACGATCGATCGGTGGACGGGCGAGGAAAAATTCGTAGTGCGTCACCGTTTCGGGGTCGAGCAGTTCGATCAGCCGATAGCGCTGGCGATCGTTTAGATTTTGGGCGCGATCGATCAGGTCTGGCGCTTTTCCAATCAGCCGATTCAAATCCCACACTCGCGGATTCGAGAAGCCAACGAACTCCAAGCCGGACGCATCAATTAATTCAAACAGCGTGTCGATGTTGTAGTCGATCTCTTGCGGATGGACGTACATATCGGCAAAGCATTCGTCGCGCTGATTTTCCATTGACCAGCGTTCCTGTCGCGCTGCACCAGTCGATTTTTCTCAGGCAGCGATGAAAAGATTTGCCGTCCGACCTGTACGCCGTCTTTGTAGTCGCCGCGCCGATCGCCTTGCAGGAGTGCGATCGCCTGCTGCATCAGCTTAATTTCATGCCGACCCAGTTCACCATAGACAAAGATGTGCATTAAACCGCCCGGAGCCAGCTTCTTGGCTAAAGCTTGAATGCCGCGAATCGGATCAGGTAAATGATGCAAAACGCCGACGCAGTTAATCAGATCGAATTCGCCTTCGAGTCGATCGGCATCGTAGAGCGACAAGTGGTGGAACTGGACGCGATCGGCTCCCGATCGCGCACAGCGTTCTTTGGCAACAGCTAAGGCTCCACCGCTCAGATCGATCGCCGTAATCTGCGCTTGCGGATTCAGATGCACCAAATATTCAGTCCCAACTCCTGTACCACATCCGGCATCGAGAATGCGGAGATTCGATCGATTTGGCTTGCGTCCGGTGCAGAAATTGTAGGCGGCAAGCCAGTTCCAGCGCCAGTTATAGCCTGGAGGCGGTTCGTCGAGCAGCGGTTCGGGCGGAAAGGGATAGGTGTCGTAGAGTTTGGCGACGGCAGCGCTAACAGATTGGGGATCTGACATGAGTACGGACGAAAGGCAGCGATCATGAGTCTAGCGAAACAAGGGCGTGTTTTTAAAACGCTCGATCGGTTTGTTGCTGGCC
>JAAUTJ010000215.1 GCA_012031475.1 Leptolyngbyaceae cyanobacterium SM1_3_5
ATTCCACTTTCGTCGCCTTGCCCCTTCTTCGGAGCCTCTTCTTCCTCCGCCTCCTCTTCCTCTTCCAAGGCAACCAAATCGATCGCCTTGGGCACAGCCGGACGATATTTTTCTCCCTGCGCCACAGGCACGACCACCTCTAGCTTTTGCCGCCGCAGCCGACACATCCGCTCGATTGAAATTCCCGGCTCCAGTTCCAGCAACGCCTCATACACTCGCCCCAAATCTTCAACGTCCAGCGCCCATAATGCACCCGCTGCCGATTGCTCGCTCCCCGCTTCGGCGCAGTCCAAAGTAGCTGATCGAGCAAATGCGCCACCGCTCGATCGCCCCACTGCAAATTTGCCAGAACAGGAATCGCATCTGCCCCAAACAGCGCTCCACCCAGCGGCTTGACGTTCAACTCCGTACATTCCAGCCCGTCCGTAAACATCCGAAACAGCGATCGCAGCCCATTTTCTAGCAGCGATCCTGTTTCCGCACCCTGATCAAGCAGCGATCGCACATAGCGAGTCAGCGCCATCCCCGGCGAAAACGAATTGCGCCACAAACTCGTCGAAGCAAAGCTAAACGATCGCGCTACATCATCGCTCGACTCCAGCTTGAGAATAAACAGCAGCCGATAGACGATAATCAACCCCTCACGCCAAAGCTGGGAAGCCAAATCCTGCCGCTCCAAGCGCAATTGCGCCAGCTTTTCACGGTTCGCAGGCTGGTCTAACACCTCCTGAATAAACCACTCCACCGCCTGACGCGCCTGCACCCGCAGTTCCCGCGTCACCCGCACCTGCTGAAGCCGCGCCTTATCCACCAAATCCGGCAGCGCCTTCACCCCTAAAGGAGACGCCAACGCCAGCACCAGCCGATAAGAATCCGGCACGTTCCGGCTCCGCTTCCAGTTCGGGTCAAGGGCGATCGCCACCTGCGAATCAGGCCGCGCCGGATCAGAAATCAGCAGCCGCAGCTCCACTCCATTCGTAATCAACCCCAGCCGCTCACCCGATGCCAGCAGCACCCGCTGAGCAATCCGCAAATGGCTGTAGCGATAGGCCGCCCCCCGTCGCGCCGGAGCATCGAGATCGATGTTGAAATCTACGCACCACACTCGCAGTCTGGAAGCGCGATCGATCGTCGTCATTACATACCCGCCAGACTCCTGCCCCTCACGAGTCGCCACGTCATCCGCCGCCTCCAACTCGGCATAGCCCAACCGCTCCACCAACGGCTCAATCACCTGATTGCGGACGCGAACGGCTCCACCTTGCGACACTAGCTCCCGCAGCTTGCGCCGATAAATCTCCCAGGATTCCTGAAGCGCCTGACCCTCCTTGCCGATCGACTTGGGCAGCAAGTTTTTTGATTCAGGTACTTCTCTAGCTCAAACTGAACAAACGGCTCCGGCAGCGCAGGTCCCGTGAATATGCAGTATTGCTGTAGCTCAAGCGCCATCTTCAAACCTCCGGAACCAGCATCAAAATACCCAACGGCAAAACTTCAGGCACACCCAAACTCAACTGCTCGGCCAGCCCCTTCGATCGCTGAAGATAGATTCGCAAGACGCCATCCGCCTCACTGCGAACCCGCGCAGGCTGACTACCATCAGTGGCAAAAGTGGCAAGCCGTTCAGCCGGATCAGCGATCGCCATCCACCCCGATTGAGACGCAGCCGGAACATCCAAGGTTCGATTTGCGATCGAGTCAAACAAACCAATTTGGATGCCCTCGATCTGCTCTCCGGTAATTTCCTTGCTCCGCAGTTGCAGCCATTCCATCTGCCGCGATCGCTCCTTCTCCAATTCCTGCCGCCGCGTCTGAACAAACGCTTGGGCGATCGGCTCAAACTCTCTCACTGCTGTCTGTTGAGCCAACTGTTGAGCAGCCTCTCCCCATGCCGCAAAATGTCGCCGCCAAATTTCTTTTACGCTGATTGCCTTTTTGCGATCGGCCAGCGAAAGCCATTGATCCGCCTGAGCAAAAACGCTGTCTCGTCTGACTGAGTAACTTTCACACCCAAAACTCGCTCTAGCTCCCGTCCGGCTCCACTGGAGACTCGCCCCAGATAAGTAAACAGCAGAACTGGTTCTGACACATCGGCTTCCACCGCACTCACACGCGGATCTTGCCCCTTCTCCGCTGTCCCTCCAAACGAAAGGTTGCGGACGCGATCGAGCGCTCTTCTCACCAGCGGATGGGCACGACCCAAAAATCCCACCGGATGATTTTGAGCATCACGAGTAATCTCCAGGTTCGTCGTCAGCCGCAAGATTCGCTGATTCGCGTCATACCCCGGTAGCTCATCTAGCCCCGTAGCTCCAAGCAGGCGGCAGGTGAATCTCGAAGACTTCGTCGATCGAGCGAATATCACCTCCATCCATGAACACCGCATTCTGCACGAAACTCGCCAGATCCACACAGTTGACTCGACCTCCCAAATCATGTGCCTGATTTGCCTCGGTCAAAAGCTGCGACTGCGCGTTCAGCCCTGCCTCTCCCAACCAGGCATGAGTTCGCGCCGCCTGCTCAAATCCCTTCAGCGATCGATCGATTTCCTCCAGTAGCTCTCGCGTCGCTTCGTCTGTCCCCTCATTCTCATCAACGCTAGTGAAATCAAACGCCTGCCCGTCATCGTTGAAGAGGTGATCGTCCTCCTCCATCAATCCCTTCAGCAAGCGTTCTGTACTCGTATCGGTCGAGGCCGTCAGTCCCAGCGTATTCGGCACAAACGTTAACCGCTGCCGCTGCCGCTCATATTTGGCGATCAGCCGCAGCAAAATTCGCTCCTCAAAAGTCCCTCGCAAATAGAGGTAACGAACGATCGGGTCATATTCTTGCCCGAAGCGATCGATCCGCCCGTTGCGCTGCTCCAAACGATTTGGATTAAACGGCAACTCCAGATGAATCAGGTGATGACAGCGCTGCTGTAAGTTCAATCCTTCCGCTGCCGTGTCTGTACTGACTAGAATGAGCCTGCTTTGATTCTGGAAGCGATCGGTCATCTCTCGCCGCTCTTTCTCGCTGTTGTCACCGCTCATCATCAGCACTTCACCCATCCCCGCCTGCCGCAAGGCTCGAACGACAACTTCCTGGCTGTCGGTGTATTCGGTGAAGATCAAAATGCTGGCGTCGGAGTGTTGCGATCGAATGCCCTCAACTTCCCCACAAATCTGCTGCAACTTCGGATCGTGGTTTGCGGCGGCTTCAGCCAGAACAATCAGATTGTCTAAAGCATCCACATGACCGCTGATCTGCCGAATCGCTGAGGAACCCGATTTAACTTCTTTTTGAATCGTAAGCAACTGCCGCGCCACATCCTCAACCTCAAGCAAACCTTTCTCCTGCTCCTCCTCAAAGCTAAGTGTGCCAAATCGCTCCAGCTTGCGCTGATACTCTCGCAGCGTGTTGATTCGCTGCTTCCGAACCTGCTGCTCCTCGGATCTCTCCGTCAGCAACTCCTGTCTCCGCGCCGAAACTCGCTCTAGCGTTAGCTTGCAGGCATTCACGGTAGACACACTGCGCTTGAGCAAAGCAATCAGCGACAAAACTTCGCTATATTCCTTTCTCCGAAACGCCTGTTTCAACCGAGGAGAAACCAGCGCTAGCAGTTCGCGCTGAAGTTCCATAAACGCGGGATGCAGCGATCGATCTTGCGGAACGGGACAGGGCAACACCTGCCGCTCTTTGAACTTGCCAGGAATGTGATTCTTCAACCGTCGCACCACGTAGCGCTGATAGCGATCGCCCCGCAATGCTCCCCGCCCATCCACAAGGGAAGGATCAAGCAGTTCACACAAGAAGCAAAGGATCGATCGTTCCCATCATGAGGCGTTGCCGTCAGCAGCAGCAGAGCATCGCTCCGGCGCGCTAACACTTCTGCCAGCCTACGCCGCTGCGAATCTTCTCGATCGCCCGACCCCAAATCCATGCAGTGATGCGCTTCATCGAGTACCACCACGTCATAGCTCGCCCGCTCCAGCAAATCCAGCACTCGCTCTTGTTTGAGAAAATCGATCGACACTAATCCCAGCGGAACGTGGTCAAACGGATTCGCTCCCAGTTCTGTTTGCCGCCGAATGTCTTCTAGCTTGGCGCGATCGATCACCTCCATCCGCAAGCCAAACCGCTCCACCATCTCTAGCTGCCACTGATCGAGCAACGGGCCAGCAGGCGACACAATCAAGATCCGGTGCGCCACTCGCCTTGCAATCAGCTCTGTCAAAATCAATCCGGCCTGAATGGTTTTGCCCAGCCCAACTCCGTCAGCCAGCAGTAAACGGACGCGCCCCATCCGCAGCGATCGCAGCACAGGCACAAGCTGATACGGCTCTAGCCGCAATCGCCCCGGCTGAACGGCCAGCAGAGCATCTGCCCCCAACGCCTGCTCCAGCAGAAATGCCTGATGATAGACCAGCCAGTTTTGCAAGGGAGCCGCCCGCTCTGGATTCAGGTCATGGACGATCGGCTCGACTGACTCGAACGGCGTCAGCAAATCTAGCTCACTACCCCGAAAATCGCTTTCCAGACAGCGCAGGCGATAGAGCGTTTGCTGCCCAAGCTGGTCAGAGGCAACGACCTCCCACCGCAACCCTCTCGCCTGCACTTCTGTTCCCGGAAGCAATGTCGCCATGCCTTGAATTTGATACTCGCTACGCCATTATTCCCCTATTCTCGCAAGAACGCAGAAGTCAGGGGCAAAGCGTAAGATCTGCTCGGTTTCGCAAAGGGCACTCTCTAGCTTAGGCGATCGACTCTTGTGTAACCAGAGAATTAAAACAGCGGTTACACAAGATGACTGAACCGCCTCCGGTGACATCCCGAAGAACGCCGCGTCCTGCCATGCGCCAAGTTGTCTTGTGTAACCGAGTCTATCCCTGCTTCATCACTCTAGGCAGAGGAAAAGTGTTGAAAAATAGCGCTAGAGAGCCAACCTGGAAACTGGTTGATGCACTCAACTAAGCTCATAAAGCCATGTTGTAAATCAGGAATGTCAAACACCACTAACCAAGGCTTGATTGAACAAAAGTAGATGAATGGTTGAATCGGTAATTGCACGTTGTTGAGTCGCCGGTCATCATCGAGTAGAGTTGGCGACTCGTTGAGATGACTGTCATTTGATACATCGCAAGCGGCACATTGTTTGCCGGGATCGATCGTTTGGGTGCGCCCGTTGCATTGTAAGCAGGAGAAGGCAATGTTAGGGTTTGAATCCTTTGCAAAAGTGTGGGAAACGGCAAGCGGAATTGATGAAAGATTTGAAGCTAACCGCTCAAGCATAATCACACTCACGACTCTAGATGTTAAACACCGCTAAGTAAATCATTAAAAAAGATGCAATTGCCGAATAGATCACTGCTGATTTGAACCGGAAAACGAACCGTCAGGCATTTTGATCATTAGCGAGTTCCACCGCCAATTCGTCGATCGGGAATACCGTAGTCAGGCGGTTGATACTCGGAAGAAGCAGTATGGATTTTAGCTTCAACAGAGTTTGAGTTAAGAGCGATCGTCGCAATTGAATGAGGGAAAAGCATGAAGAACACTGTGAAAGAAGCTAACATAAAACTCATTTGATTCAAACGAATTTGACTTTCAGCATAGAAGTAATCAGGTGAAGCTTAATCTCTTGAGGGTAGAGTATCAGTCACCTATGGTGTCAGTGCTTGTGCCCCAATCCCACCCGTTACGTGAGCAGGATTGGAACCTAATCTTTGGCTGAGAGGAGCAACTGATTATCTCCGGCGCATCCTAATCTCCACCGCGCAAGCACCCATTGGATTGGCGCAAAGATTCATGTTGTATCTCACTTGAAAGTTTCCTCCTCCTCCCTGGGGAACGCTGAAGTTAACCACCTCGCCTCCAAGTTGAGTGCCTCTTGCAAACATTCGACCTGTCGGGTCATAGATCTCAACGTTGATGTCACCTAAATTCAAAAAGGTGCTTGCTTGAAGCGTGTAATTTCCTGGGCTAAGCGTCCAGCTTGCCGAAGCAGATTGTCCAGCATATAGAGAGGGAAGCCATTCAGCCTTTGCTGCTTGCGGATTGACGCCTTCAATTAGAAAACTGCACAGCAAGCGAGGGAAATTTGACGAGCGAGTTGTTTGTAGTTCATGATGTTTTGATGGGCTAGAACCCATTTTTGAGGGCGAATTTGACGAATGAACTGAACGATGTAGTGCGATCGAAGTCCGTCAGTTTCTTGAGGTTGGGGACGGCTGGCAACCGTCCCCTTTTCGGCTTCAGTTGAGCGATTTAACGGTTAGAGATTGAGCATTCAGACAGCTTTTTCTCTGGAGCTTAGATCCTCTTTTAATTAGGTCTACACTCGACTCCATCAAAGTTAGAAAGTTCACTTCTCCTCGCTGAGTAGGAGGGTGAGCCGTCGGAATTGAAGACATAACAGATGTCGTTTGCCGATCCATCGGTTGCTGGCTCGCCTGATGCTCCTCCAAACATCAGGGCTGCCAGTCCCAGCAGAAAGAGGCTGGCGGCTTCGTCACGCTGCGCCTGCATCTGTTGTTGTTGGGCAATGTAAGCTTGCTGCTCTTCGGGAGAGAGACTTTCAAAATATTGCTGCCGCCGTTCTGCCTCTAGGCGATCGCGCTCGCTGGCAGCCCGCCGAGCTTCTTCAAGTTCTTGTCTGCGGTTTTCCTGCTCGATGATTGTTGTAACCGTGTTCACTGTTCCTGTGACCGTATCCACAATGTCTGTGGCCTCCTCGATCGTTGTCAAAATGTCGCCAAAGAGACCAGCCATGATCAGGGGTTCAGTTTGACGGGATGGCGTTGGCGTGGCTGCTTGCCGAGCGGCTTCGACCATTGCAAGGCCGGGAGAGATGTTCAGGCAGGAGACGATCGCCACACTAGATAGAGTGCCCATCCATTTGATTAGCGGTTTTCTTGCGATCGCAAAGCCAGAAGCGGAACCGAATTGCTGATGGTTGCTACCAGAATTAGCAGTTTTCATGATCGAAGTCCTTTTGGTTTGAGTGAATGATTGACAGCAAAAATCTTGAATCGGGGCGCAATGGTGTCAAGAACCACTGTTAGTTGGAAGGGCGTTTCTGGGGTGGTCGTATTCACCTTTAGCCCGTCTTGTCTGCTTGATGAATGACTGGAGTTGGAAGGGCAACGCTGGGTTGCTTGCTTCATAGGTTTACTGTAAGGCGGTGATTTGTTGGATGCGAGGTGACTGGTGCGAATGACCAAACGATCGCACCCCACAAGAACCGCAAAGCGATCGCTTCCCAAGCGATCGTCAGTTTGCTGCTGGGGTTGAGCGGTGAATCGTTGATCAAATATCACTTGGATGCCCGATCGCGTGAATCGATCGAGCAGTGAAGAATCTAGATTTGAACTTCTGCATCACATCTTTGCGATCGCAAAGACCGCTCCATTCCTGTGGGGGAACGGCGGAGGCTGAAATGCTGATTCGATCGTTGACCCTAGCAGGTCGCTTGCCCTGTCTGGGTTACAGCGATTTTAAGTCAATGCTTGTTGAGAAGATTTGTGTCTTCTTGACA
>JAAUTJ010000216.1 GCA_012031475.1 Leptolyngbyaceae cyanobacterium SM1_3_5
TCGCTTGGGGTTGCGATCGCACGATCACCATTCTCGTCTGGGCAAGCAATCTCGGAAGTCCGCCAGCAAATCATCGCGGCCAGAGCAATGGTGCTGCCCAGCTTTGCCGAAGGGCTTCCTGTTGTGCTGATGGAAGCTTTGGCGCTGGCGCGTCCGGTGATCAGTACCTACATTGCAGGCATTCCAGAACTGGTTGTGCCCGACTGTGGCTGGCTAATTCCAGCAGGCGCGATCGAGCCACTGGCTGAAGCAATGCGATCGGCACTGCTGGCGTCGCCCGAAAAGCTAGCCGCAATGGGCAAGGCCGGACGCGATCGGGCGATCGCTGAACACAGCATTACGGTCGAGGCCGCAAAGCTAGCTGCGCTATTTCAGGGCGACGATTTGCCTGTCGAGCCATTAACCGTGTCTGCCCTCGCTGGTGCCGCCTCGCGTGGCAATTAGTTCAACCAAAGTCGTTCAACCAAAGTCGATCGCTCATGCTCCTGGCCTTCTCTCTTTCGCAAAATCAATGACTTCAACTTCACTGAAAAAGCAGGCGATTCGCGGCACAATCTGGACGATCGCAGGCTATGGAACATCACAAATTCTACGATTCGGCAGCAACCTCATCCTGACGCGCCTATTGGCTCCAGAACTATTTGGTTTGATGGCGCTGGTTAATATTTTTGTTGTTGGGCTGCATCTGTTTTCCGATGTCGGGGTGAACTTAAACGTCGTTCAGAACAAGCGCGGCGATGAACCGGAATATCTCAACACAGCATGGACCATTCAGGTGATTCGTGGCGCGATTTTGTGTGTCGTTTGCCTGCTGATTGCTTGGCCGCTTGCTCAGATCTATGGCGAGCGCCAAATGCTGGTACTCATTCCGATTCTTGGTACGTTCAGCACACTGTTTGAATCTTTTAAGTCGCCCAATTTGCTTTTGCTTCAGCGACATATGCAGGTCAGCCTGCAAATCAAGATGGAATTGGTGATTCAGATCATCGGGATTGCTTCGATAATTCTGTTTGCCTGGATTTATCCGTCCATCTGGGCGCTCGTTTTTGGCAATGTGATCACCACACTGGTCGGCATTGTTTGGAGCTATTTGCTGCCCGGAGATCGTCCTAAGTTTGCCTGGGACAAAGAAGCGGTACACGAAATCTTCTCGATGGGACGCTGGATTTTTCTGTCAACGGCTTTGACGTTTGTGGCAGAGCAGGCAGACCGTTTGATCCTCGGTAAGTTATTTCCGCTGGAAATGCTGGGGGTCTATGGCTTAGCATTGATGCTGAGCGACGTGCCGCGATCGGTCACGCTCACCTTAAGCAGCAAAATCATCTTTCCCGCCATCTCAAAATTTTCAGACCTGCCGCGCCCTGAACTCCGCAGTAAAATTTACACAATCGGAAAAAGCTGCTGCTAGCTCTGACCATTGGCATGGCGCTGTTGATTGGCTTTGGCGATCAGGTGATTCGGCTGCTGTATGACTCGCGCTATCAGGACGCGGCCTGGATGCTGCCCATTTTGGCGATCGGCATCTGGCCGCGTTTGGTCTGCGTCACGATCGAGCCAGCGCTGTTCTCGATCGGAAGTGTGCAGTACACCACGTTTGGCAATCTCTGCCGATTCGTCTTCACGGTTGCCGCAATTTTCCTGGGCTTCTCCTGGTTGGGCAAGGTGGGTGCCGTAATTGGTGTTGCCCTGAATGACTTAATCTACTACCTTGTGGTTTGCTATGGCCTCAAGCGGGAAGGATTTGGATGCATCAGTCAAGACTCAAAGGCAACCGCTCTCCTCTTGAGTCTAGTTGCTCTGTTTGCGATGGTACGCAGCTTTGTGGGATTGGGGCTGCCAATTGATGGCTGGCCGCTTGTCCTGCCCTAAGCTGAATCTTCGCTCGGTCAAACAAGTCTTGAAATCAAGCTCTGGGGTGGGCATTCTAAGCGAAGTTATTGACCCGGCGCAGTTTCTGTCGATCGCACCCAAACTGCGGATTGCAACCGCAACCGAACGCTGATTGAATGATTGCCGTTTATGAGACGACTATACTAGGTGAGCAAAATCTGCAATGAAAACAATCTGCAAGGCTGTCTGCTCGAAGCGGGTCGGGTGCGACAAAGTTTGGAACATCAACCTGCATCTTTGAGGAGTAATTGCAAGATAGCACCATGAAAATTACGTTTGTTCTTCCCTGTGCCGATCTGAGCGGCGGCAATCGTGTCGTCGCAACCTATGCCGATCGCCTGCAAAAGCGAGGCCACCAGGTGCAGCTTGTTTCTGTGCCGCATGAACCTTTGACGCGCAAGCAGCAGATTCGATTGCTGCTCCAAGGCAACGGCTGGCCGTCTCGCACGGTCACAAAGCCCTCACACTGTGACTCGATCGATGTGCCTCATCACGTCATTGACCACAAGCCCCCGGTCTTGAGCAGCGATGTTCCGAATGCAGACGTGGTGATTGCGACCTGGTGGGAAACTGCCGAATGGATCAATGCTTTCCCTCCGGAAAAGGGAGCTAAAGCCTATTTGATTCAGCATCATGAAGTGTTTGATTACCTGCCGATCGATCGCGCCAAGGCAACCTACCGAATGCCCCTGCACAAGATCACCATTTCGCGCTGGCTCGACGATTTGATGAGAAACGAATACGGCAACCGCACCGTTTCCCTCGTGCCAAACAGCGTGGATACAACCTTGTTTCATGCACCCGTACGCTGCAAGCAATCGGTGCCCACTGTGGGACTGCTGTATTCGCCAATTCCCTGGAAAGGCGTGGACGTGAGCCTGCGAGCGTTTGCCCTCGCTCAAGCACAAATTCCCAATCTGCGGCTCTTGTGCTTTGGCAACTGTGCGCCGCCAGCCGGATTGCTGCCTGAAAACACCGTTTTTCACCTGAATCCACCGCAAGCGGAACTGAAAGATCTCTATGCCCAGTGCGATGTTTGGCTATGCGGCAGCTATCTTGAGGGATTTGGTCTCACGATTCTTGAAGCGATGGCCTGCCGCACACCCAGCGTTTCCACGTCGATCGGAGGGGCGATCGATCTGATCGAATCCGGTCGTAACGGCTACATCGTTCCAGTCGGCGACTCGGCAGACCTGGCAAAGTCGCTGGTGCAAGTTCTCAATCGGTCCGAAAGCGACTGGCAGGTGATGTCAAACGCTGCATACACTACAGCAACTCGCTACTCCTGGGACAACGCAACCGATCGCTTTGAAGCCGCTTTGCAACAGGCGATCGCTCAGCCAATGCTGACCAATTCCGAGTGCTAGCCGTTCTCAAGCCAGCAAAACCGAAGATTTAGCGCTGTAATCTGTCACTCCATCCACAAGACAATGGGCTTCTATTTTCCTAGCAATCCCTTCCAAGGACCAAACCTGCTCGTGCCGCTCGTGATGTTTGCTTGGATTCCGATTGTCTTTTACCTGTTCACTCGGTTTCCGCCCCGCAGAGCCGTCGTTATCAGCTTTGTGACAGCTTGGCTCTATCTTCCCCAAGCCGCAATGACGCTGCCGGGACTACCGGAGTACACCAAGGCCACAGCGACCTCCTACGGCATTTTGCTGGCAACTTTTGTGTTTGACTCCGATCGCCTGCAATCGTTTCGGTTAGGCTGGCTTGATTTGCCAATGCTGGTTTGGTGCCTCTGTACAATTCCCACAGCGATGAGCAATGGTTTGGGACTGTATGACGGCGTGTCGGGAATGCTCAACCAGTTTGTGGTTTGGGGGATTCCCTATTTTCTTGGGCGCATCTACTTCAGTGATCTGTCTGGCTTGCGAGAATTGGCAATGGGCATCTTCCTGGGTGGATTAACCTACATGCCGCTCTGCCTGATCGAAGCACGCATTAGCCCGCAGCTTCACCGAATTGTATATGGTGGACATGCGTTTGGCGATTTTGGTCAATCCATTCGCTTGGGTGGCTATCGTCCGACGGTGTTTATGCAGCACGGTCTGGCCGTTGGTGCGTTTATGATGGCATCCACGCTGATTGGCATTTGGTTTTGGCAGACGGGCACGGTGAAAAAAGTGTGGAACTATCCGATCTCGTGGTGGGTTGCTGCGCTGCTGTTCACATTCTTCATGCTTCGATCGACCGGAGCCTACGTCAACTTGGCGATCGGGGTTGGAATTTTATTTGCAGGCAAGTATTTTCGGACGGCGCTGCCTGCCTTTATCCTAATTGCGGTGATGTGCATCTACCTCTACATCAACGCTATGACCGGAAATTACTTCTCAGACCAAATCACTGAAACGCTTTCGCAGTTTCTGGAACCCGATCGAATTGCCTCGCTGCAATTTCGATTTGACAATGAGGAACTGTTGTCCGACAAGGCGCGTGAGCGAATTGTGTTGGGCTGGGGCGGCTGGGGTCGCAACTTGATTTTTGAAAACGGCAGGCAGAAAACAATTCCCGACAGCTTGTGGATTATTGCTTTTGGAGTGTATGGCTTGGTTGGTTTGACAAGCTTGTTCTCCATGCTGCTAGCGCCCATCTTTAGCATTTTCTGGTCTCGCTATCCGGCTCGGCTGTGGGCTAGACCCGAAGTTGCTCCTGCTGCCGCTTTAGTCATTGCCCTTTTGCTCTATGTGGTGGACTGTCTCGTCAATGCGATGGTCAATCCGATCTATGTCTTAGTGAGCGGTGCGGTGGCGGGTGTCGTCCTTAAACCCAGGCATCGCTTGCAGCCAAAGACTGCTCCGCCCGCCCCTCGCTCTGCGGTGTCATCAAAATAGCTACTGCGGACTTTTCAAAAATCAGCGACAAGATGAAGTCACAATGAGTTTTTTGCAGTTGCGATCGATCGCGCTGCAACCGCTCAGCTTGCGTGCTATAAACAGGGCATCCAGAAACAATTCTTCACTCAAGCATCGCCCTTTTCAACTTCTGGGGCACTTTAAAAGCAGCGCACTTGAAGTTGATGGATGTCGCACCTTCAGCAGTGTGAATGCTTACTCAAAACGTATTTCTTCTTATGTCAACGCTGCCTTCTCATTCCTGTCCGCTTTTGGTGGTCACACTCAACTACCGCACTTCCCGCTTGACGATCGACTGCTTACGATCGCTTGAAGCCGAAGTGCAGGCAATTCCCGGTTCTCGCGTGGTTGTGAGCGATAATGCTTCTGGCGATGGCTCGGTTGAACAAATCGGTCAGGCAATTACCGAAAATCACTGGGGCGACTGGGCAACGCTGATGCCGCTCGATCGCAACGGTGGCTTTGCGTTTGGCAACAATGCGCCCATTCGTGCCGCCCTGCAATCAGAAACAAAGCCGGACTATGTGCTGCTGCTCAATCCCGATACCGTTGTGCGACCCGGTGCATTGAAGGCACTGCTGGATTTTATGAACGCCAATCCCAAAGTTGGCATTGCGGGTAGCCGTTTGGAAACTTGGACGGGACGCCTCAGCATTCAGCGTTTCGCTTTCACTCGCTGTTTAGCGAAATCGACGGCGGATTGCGCTTGGGCGTGGTGACGAAGCTGCTTCAGCGCTGGGTGATCGCTCAGCCGATCGCAGCCGAACCTTGCGAAACCGATTGGGTTGCCGGAGCAAGCATGATCATTCGCCGTGAAGTGCTAGAAACGGCTGGCCTGATGGACGAAGGCTATTTCATGTACTACGAAGAAATGGATTTTTGCTTGCAGGCTAAACGTAGCGGCTGGCCTTGCTGGTATGTGCCGGAAAGTCGCGTGGTGCATTTTGTCGGACAAAGTAGCGGCGTCACCGATCCAAACCGGAAGCTAAAGCGGATGCCGTCTTATGTGTTTGAGTCGCGCCGCCGCTACTTTCTAAAAAATCACGGCTGGCTGTATGCCGTCCTTGCAGATGCAGCTTGGGCATCGACCCATCTGGTTTGGCAGGTTCGCCGTGTGATTCAGCGCAAGCCAAACTGCGATCCGCCTAAGCTGTTCAGCGATTTTCTGCTCAATAGCGTACTGCTTAAAGGAGGACAGGTATGAACGACGCCAATTCACACGACGCCGATTCACTGAGTCTCTGGCAGCAAATTAAAGAAGACTGGGAAGCACATGGCCGTGACTGGACGCTGCCCGGATTTCGCGCTGTCGCCGTGCATCGGTTTGGCGTGTGGCGGATGGGCATTGAGTCCAAAATTTTGCGAGCGCCCTTCAGCCTCTTGTATCGATCGCTCTACCGCAAAGTTCGCAACACCTACGGCATTGAGCTTCCTTTTACCGTGCAGTTGGGTCGGCGCGTTGTGATCGAACATCAAGGCGGCATTGTCATTCACGGCTACAGCGAGATTGGAGACGACAGCATCATCCGCCAAAACGTCACGCTGGGACTGCGCCACCTCGATCGCCTCATGGATGCCCCCAAACTCGGCAGGCGCGTCAATGTTGGCGCGGGCGCAGTGATTTTGGGCAATGTCTCGATCGAGGATGATGCCAACATTGGCGCAAATGCGGTGGTCTTGGTAGATGTTCCGGCAGGCCAAACGGCAGTCGGTATTCCCGCCAAACTGATCATCTCCAAATCCAAGCCGATTGAAGTGCATCCGGTGACGATCGAAGAAGCACCCATTCACGTAGACTGCAACTGATGCGCGATCGCTAAGCTAGGAGCGATCTTTTGCTGATTGTCATGCCTCGCCTGATTCACATTACTCAATCCGAGCAGCTTGCCACTTTACCAAGCAATGGTTTAAGCGCGATCGCGCCCGACTTGCTAATCCAGCATCAACCCGATGCACATTGGGCACTGGTGGAGGGCGATCGACTGATTGCTCGCTGTTCGCTCTGGTGGCGGAAAGTTCCGCTCGACCGCGCTGGCCTGATCGGACATTACGACGCGATCGATCGATCGGCGGCTGAGCAATTGTTGAGTCATGCTTGCAGTGAACTGGCGACAAACGGCTGCAATTTGGCGATCGCGCCGATCGATGGCAACACTTGGCGACGCTATCGGGCGATTTGCGATCGGAACAGTGAACCGCTGTTTTTTCTGGAGCCGGACAATCCGCCGGAATGGTGCGAGCAGTTTCAGGCGGCGGGATTTGGAGCGATCACTCACTACTATTCCGCCCTCAATTCGGATTTGTCGCAGCAAGATTCTCGGCTGGATACAATCGCAGCGCGATTTGCCGATCGCATCCAGATTCGATCGATCGACCTCGATCGACTGGAAGCCGAACTGGAGGCAATTTATCAGCTTTCGCGCATCAGCTTTCAGCATAATTTTCTCTACACGCCGATCGATCGCGCCGAATTCCTCGCTGCCGATCCCGGCTTTCTCGATTCCCTGCCCGAAGCAGCCCGCAAGACCTTCGGCCCCACGGGCGAGGGCCTCGAGGAGTTGACCTACACGCAGTGGGAAGCCATCATGCGCTGCGCCATCGCGTGCCGCTCTTCGTTTATGCGCTGCCGGGCGTCGACAAGACCGAGGCCCACTCCCAGCGCCTCGTCGCTGCCGAACGCTTCCCCGTCGAAGTCCTCAACGAAGCCGACCTCTTCGGCAAACTCATCGGCGATCTGCGCAGAATCATCCCCAACGTCGCCGCCGT
>JAAUTJ010000217.1 GCA_012031475.1 Leptolyngbyaceae cyanobacterium SM1_3_5
GGTTGAGGTCAGGATTCGGCCATGCGATCGCTGGTGAAGTGGGTGTGGGCGATTTGGCGGGCGGTGTTGCCCATTTGCAGGCGCAGGTCGGGTCGGGCGCAAAGTTGTTGTAGGGCGGCGGTCAGGCCGTCTACGTCGTCTTTTCGACTAGCAGGCCAGTTTTGCCGTCTGTGACGGCTTCGGGAACGCTGCCACTCGCGTCGCCACGATTGGACGAGCGGCCAGCATCGCCTCGACGATCGCCAGCGGAAAGCCTTCCGATCGCGAGGGCAGCGCAAAGATGTCAAATTCGGCCAAGAGGCTGCGGGGATCATCGCTCCAGCCGCGCAGTTCGACGCGATCGCTCACGCCCAGATCGATCGCGAGTTGTTCGAGTGTCGATCGCTCGCTGCCTTCTCCGACGATGACGGCTCGCAGATTCTTCACCTTGGCGATCGCTCGAATCAGCACATCATGCGCCTTCATGCGATCGAGCCGTCCAACGCTGCCGACGACGAGCATTCGATCGGACTGGGCGATCGGCGGTGAGGGCGCGATCGAGTCAGGCACACCGTTGGGAATCGAAAGGACGCTGTGCCGCCCCAGCGCGTAGAAATCTTCCATGCGGCGGGCGCTCGCCTGTCCGACCGCAACATGGGCATCGACGCGCAGCGACAGGGCGCGAGTCCGCCAAAGCTGAACGGCGTCCGTTGTGCGTAAGGGCAGTTGATCGACGCGCACCACCCGCACATCCGGCAGGCTCAAAGCAGCACTCAGACCGATCGCCCCTGCCCAAGGCGTACACAAATTGCAGTGAATCACCTGCGGGCGCAACCGTTGAAAGCAGCGACGATGGGCAAAAAACTGCGGTTGACCCGTTGCGATCGCGCCTTGGGATGACGAGAGGCGATCGCGTCCACCACGTCGGCATGTTCCCCAACCACCGTGATTTCTACCAATGCACCGACCGCCGAAACCAAATGCCCCAAGCTGATTTCAGCGCCTCCAATCCCAGCGGCATCCGTGTAAGCAACGACGCGCAGCGGTACAGTTGCCATAAAGTTTTGCATCTTCGATCGAATGTTGCCCACCCGTCACACTACAGCAGTTCCAGTGCAGGTGAGAATGCAGAGAGCAGTAGGCACTGGCCGACACCCGACACCCGACACCCGACACCCGACACCCTTTCCTCAACCTTTTGTAAAATCCCTTGGCTTTCGTCCCCATTAACCTGTATTATTGCCTATGTCTGAAGGGGAGTAGCTGCTGGTTTTGACCAGCCCGATCGAGTCAACATACTGGGGATGACCCTGGTTCGATCGACAGAAATTTAGCTTTTGTTAAAACTTCTGCAAGCGAGACCTTCACTGAGTTCACGTCTGATGTGAGCTTGGTGAAGTGCGATCGGTTCTTCCTCCAAGCTCACTCAGAAAAATCCCTGCCTTCTGAGCGACTTTGAGGAGAACATCGATCGATGCTGACCGCTTTTACCGCAAGCCTGCTGCTGATTACCATTTCCGAGATTGGCGATAAGTCGTTTTTCATCGCCCTGTTTTTGTCGATGCGCCACAAGCGCCGCTGGGTGTTTGCAGGCGTTGTGGCTGCGCTGGCGATCATGACGATCCTTTCGGTGATGATGGGGCAGATGTTTCGATTTTTGCCAGAGCGCTATGTGGACTGGCTGGAAATCACGCTGTTTTTCGCGTTTGGCTTTAAGCTTTTGCGCGATGCCTACTGCATGGCGAGCGGCAGTTGCGGCATGGGCGAGCAAAAAGAAGCCGCCGAAGCGGTCGAAGAGTGTGAAGCCAAACTGCAAAAGCGCACGATGCTGGCCGTTTTGTCGCAGGCGTTTGTGATGACGTTTTTTGACCGAGTGGGGCGATCGCACTCAGTTCGCGACGATCGCGCTGGCCGCTTCCGGCAATGCTTACGGCGTGACGACCGGAGCGATTTTAGGTCATGCCATCTGTGCGGCGATCGCCGTGAGTCGGTGGCCGACTCGTCGCCGGACGGATTTCCGAGCGGCTGGTGACGGCGATCGGCGGCGTCTTGTTTTTGGTGTTCGCGATCGTGGCGGGCGTGGACATGGCTTACTAGCCCAAGCTTCGATCTTGCTGCTCGGTTTGCACCTGGGGCGGCGATCGCCAAATGTGATCTTCGACCGCACCTGATTAGAGATGCGGTTGAAGAATCGATCGAGCCATAGCAGCCGAAGCCGGCGATCACTTTATTGGCGACCGCCTGACCGACCGTTTCGCCACTCGTGGCGTCGAAGATCCAATGCACACCCAGGTAGATGCGGCTGATGTTGTTTTGCTCGATCGCTTCGCGCAGCGTGAAGGTTTGCTTCCAGCGGGGACGAGTCACGCCCGTGCTGTCTGTCGTCTTGCCGTTAAATTCGTCGGAGACAAAGGTGGCGCGAATTTCCTCAGTTTGCTTGCCTAGCAGTGCAGCGGCCACCTCAAAGCAAGCCGCGCCAAACGTGGCGTGTCCAGACGGGTAGGCGGGAAAATTGGGGGTGGAGTTGCTGCCCGTGCCGCCAAATACCGGGACAGCCGGATTGCTTCGGGGTGCGCCCAGCGGCAGCCAGAAGGGATCGCCCGTTTTGTGGAGGTAGTTGCCGTCGCCTTTGCCCGTTGGCCCAAAGCCCGCTTCTGCCTCGCGGATGCCAAGGACGGGTCGCCAGAAGTCATACTCATACTTCCAGTGCCATGCCGCAATTCCCGCATCTGCCATTGCCACATTAATCGCCGTCAGCAGCCGGACTTGCTGATAGTGACAAAGCGCGTCAAAGCCCTCAATGCAGCGCACCACCTGGTTATACAAACGCGGTGGCGTACCCAGTTTGTTTGCGCCATCATAGCCCCAATAAATGCCGATCGCGGCTTGCTGACGAGCATCCGGATCGCGACCCGTAATGTCGTTTTTGCCCGCTTCGATCACCTGATCAAAGGCCAGCGCATACTCGTCGCTGTCGATCGCAGGCGGACAACCCAGCGGTGCATCTTTCACGACGCTCGACAGCACAAAGGGCTTCACCTGTCCCCAAGTGCGACCGAGCGCTTTTTGCTTCGGATCAAGCGGGTCGGGGCGATGGTGTCCGGGTTCGTCGGAATAGAGGTCGTCAAACTGGGGCAGTTCCGATCGATCGCCCAGTCGTGCTGCCAGCCAAGCATCCGCGACCTGCTTGCCGTAGCTCAAAGCCGCAGGATTCGCATCGACGCAGAGCTTTTTCTTTTCGTCGGTGATGAACTGAGCATCGTCTGGATAAAGCACGATCGCCGCTTGAATGCCAGCCCCCAGCAGCGCCGCCGTTCCGATCGCTTCGTCGTTGCCCAATCCCGTAGGCGGCGTGGGCAGGGTGGCGAGGCGAGGAGTCAGCAGATTGGTGACTTTGGCGTATGCATCGTGAGCCGCGAGGTGAATGATGGCAAGGGCGCGAGAGGTTTTGGTGGGACCAGCGTTGGTCGGGATGTGGCCGTTGCTGAAATCGCGAGCCACCAGATCGAGCGCCAAATCGTTAATCTTCTCGATCGCTGTCTTCTGAGTACTCATAGAGTTCTTCCAGGGGATTCAATGTTCGATGACGCTTCGATTCTGGCTTTGGCGATCGCCCATCAGCAGTACCCAACAAGGGCACTTTTTGGCGATCGCTTTTTGGCAATAAAAATCGGGGATGTACTGATGAGGTACATCCCCGATTTTGGGTTGGGCGATTTTGGGTTGGGCGATCGGCTTATGCTGCGGCCAATCCGTAAGCCGACATCCGCATGATGTCGCGGGTCGTAAAGCCGATGTTGCTCAGGGCTTCGCCGTAGCTGATCATGAAGTCTTCCACCAAGGCTTCTTTTTCCATGCCGAGGACGGCAGCATCGTCTTCGACCTGATTGAGCATCCGCCAGACCAAGGGCAGATTTTGGCGATTGGCATCTTCGAGTTCCGCTTTCGCTGTTTCGTAATTTGCCTTCAGCCATTCCTCGCCGAAATTGAGGTGAAGATATTCATCTTTCACCACGCCCTCAGTGATTTTGCGGGCAAAGTCGTCCGCTACGGGAATGTAGATGTTATACGCCGAAATTGCAAAGCACTCGATGATTAGCGATTGAATCAGCAAGCAGGTAACGAGTTTGCCTTCTGCTGCCGCTTTTTGGAAATTGCCGTGCAAAGCAGCAAAAAACTCGCGGGCAAACTCCATGTCCGGCTCAACACTGAGATTGCGTCCGCAGGCTTGAAAGCCTTTTTTGTGGCGGTTTTCCATTTTCGCCAAGTTCAGCAAGTCGGCCTGCACGTCGGGCAGCATTTCGGCTAGCTGCTGATAGTTGGCAAAAGCTTCTTGCTCGCCTTCAATCACGATCGCATTGATGCGGCTGTAGGCGTCTTTATATTCTTCACTTTGGAAATCTAGTTCAGCGATCGCCTCAAGTTGGGGCATAAGTCAGTTGTCTCCTAATCAGAACGCAGCCGTTGCAGGTTTTGGGAAGCTCTACGCTAACACGCGACTAACCTCCACCCTACTGTTTGCACCCCTAACTTTACAAGAACTCAACGGCTAGAATAAGCAAAATTACTTCTTGCGGCAGAGAACCTGTTAGTTCGATTATCAGTCTGTCAGCGGTTATCTTTGAGCATCAATCCTTTCGATCGCATTTCCTCTATGTTCCGCTGGATCACTTCCCTGCTACTGCTGCTCGGCGCGGCGATCGTCCTGCTCCCCCTAGCGATCGTCCTGCTTGCTTCTTTTGCGCCCGCCGGATCGATCGAACTGGGAGCGATCGGGCAGTGGACGCTGATCAACTACGAGTCCGCCTGGTCACAAGGAAATTTTCTGCTCGCCTTTGCCAATTCTGCCCTGGTTGCCTTGGCGGTAACGGCGTTGCAGATTGTCACGTCTGCCTTGGCGGGCTATGCCCTGGCGCGGTTTCAGTTTCGGGGGCGGCGATCGATCCTGCTGATCGTGCTGGCGACTTTGGTGATCCCGTTTCAGTTTCTCGTCATCCCCGTCTTTCTCGTGCTGAAGTGGGGACATTTGATCAAACACTTACGGCGCGTTAATTTTGCCGACAGCGGCCAGCGGCTTTGGGATTTTTCTGATGCGGCAGTTTTTTCTGACGATTCCGATCGAACTGGAAGAAGCCGCCACGCTCGACGGCGCAACTCGCCTGCAAACGCTGTGGCAAATTATGCTGCCGCTGGCGCGTCCGGCCTTAGTGACGCTGTTTTTGTTTACGTTTATTGGCGAATGGAACGATTTGTTTAAGCCGCTCGTCTTTACCACGCGACCGGAACTGCGAACCGTTCAGCTTGTGCTGGCCGAATTTCAAGAGCAGTTCACGAACGATTGGTCGCTGCTAATGGCGGCTGTGGTGATTGCAACCATTCCGGTTGTGCTGCTATTTCTCGTCGGTCAGCGGCAGTTTATTCGCGGCATTGCGGCGACGGGAATCAAAAATTAAGGAGAGACGCGAGATCTCGCGTCTGTACTGGATAGGGATTGGCAGCGAGGAGGAAGAATGGGTTTGGTGTTGAGTGAGTTGAATATTTATCCGGTGAAGTCGGCGGCGGGAATTGCCTTGCAGACGGCTGAGGCGCAACTGCGCGGACTGGAGTTCGATCGCCGCTGGATGATTGTGGATTTACGTGGGAAGTTTATGACGCAGCGTCAGTTTCCGCGCATGGCGCTAATTCAAACGCAGATCGAGGCGGGAAAACTGCATCTGTCGGCAGTGGGGATGGACTCGATCGCCGTTTTGCCCACCGAAAATTCACCGATCAAAGTGGAAGTTTGGGGCGATCGCTGTGCGGCAATTCCGGCTGAGGATGCGGTTAACGGCTGGCTGTCGAAATTTCTCGATCGCCCCTGTCAGTTGGTTTACATGTCGGATGAAGTGATTCGACTCGTCGATCGCAACTATGCCGTAGCCGATCGCGATCGCGTCAGCTTTGCGGATGGATTTCCCTATTTGTTGATTTCAGAGGCTTCGCTGGCAGATTTGAACAGCCGCCTGGAGATGCCGCTGCCAATGAACCGCTTTCGACCCAATTTCGTCGTGTCCGGCTGTGAACCGTTCGCGGAAGATGGCTGGAAGCGAATTCGTATCGGTTCGATCGCATTCCATCTAGTAAAGCTCTGCTCTCGCTGCGTCGTGACGACTGTAGATCAGGCAACCGGAATCCGCGCTCAGGAACCCCTTGCGACGCTGGGAACCTATCGGCGGCAAAAAGGCAAAATCTTCTTCGGCCAAAAATCTCGTGCCCGAAGGCGAAGGAACGATCGCGATCGGAGATTCGATCGAAATTCTGGAGTGATGCCATACCTTGAAGCGGCTAGGCTAAAGCCTTGCAGCCCCCCACCAACCTCAAAGTCCCCCAATTTTGGGGGAATTAGCGATTATCTTAAATGTCAACCCATGCCGCAGTCACCGACGGAGCAGCCTCCACAAGGACTGGGGATTTCCAGGGCACTTGCTGCTTCACTATCGCACTGAGAATGCCTAACAGCTTATGAGCGCACGCAATCAGTCCCACCTTCTTGGCTTTGCCAGCAGCTAAAAGTTTCTGATAGAACGCTTGAATCACCGGATTGTGTTGCACCGCCACCAACGCTGCCATCTGCAACGCAGAGCCCACCAAGGCACGTCCCCCGACGATCCGGCGTTTGCCTCGCATCTTGCCACTGTCAAAGTTCATTGGCGCGAGTCCCACTAATGCCCCTAACTTTTTGGGCGGCAGGGTCGTCAGTTCGGGTAAGGCACATAGCAAGGTTGTTGCCACCACTCTGCCGACCCCCGGCACACTCGTGAGTAACTCATACTGCGATTGCCACTCCTGAGAGTCGCGCCGCAGTTGGTCAATCTCACTATCGAGTCCGATTAAGCGTTGCCTGAGCCAATCGAGATGCGCTTCAATGTCCGCTCGCGCTGAGCGATGACGGACACTGTGCAAGCGGCGTTGCTCGTTGTTGATCATCTCCACCACCTGCGTACGCCGACTGACCAAATCGCTTAAGGCTTGTTGAGATTCTACTGCCAACGCTTTGGGCAACGGTCGCAGGGCTTCTCCAAAATGCGCTAATCCTTGGGCATCGATCCGGTCGGTTTTGGCTAGCCGTCCAGAGGCTTTGGCAAAGTCACGCGCTCGTTTGGGGTTGATCACGGCAACCTCAAATCCGGCTCTTTGCAACTGCTCAACCAGGTTGCGCTCCATCTCACCCGTCGCTTCCACCACCACTAAAGCAACCATCCAGGAGCGCAGTTGTTGTTCTAGCGCTGTGCCCAGCCCGCCAAAGTATTCGGCTCTCTCCAAACGGTTCCGAGCGGACGAGTGGCAATATCTAACCACGCTTGACTCACATCGATACCAATCCATTGTTCCTCGTCAAGGGGACGCTTCATCGGCAAACTCCTAGGGCGTGTCATCAATTAAGCCAGATGATAGAAGCCGCCATGTAAATCGCACTGAGAAACGTCTCTGCTAGCTTGTCATAACGTGTCGCAATCGCTCGATACTGCTTGAGCTTCGCAAAAAAATT
>JAAUTJ010000218.1 GCA_012031475.1 Leptolyngbyaceae cyanobacterium SM1_3_5
CTCGATCGGATTAGTTGGAAACATCATCGTTCCTCCGCCAATGTCGATCACGCCCATGTCTCACCGATCGCCTTCGATCGGATTAGTTGGAAACGCGCACAGCGGCAGGCCGAAATCGGGACTGATGACGGTCTCACCGATCGCCTTCGATCGGATTAGTTGGAACCTCGCTTAGCTGTTGCAGCAGTGCCTTTAGCTGCTCAATATCTGTCTCACCGATCGGCTTCGATTGGATTAGTTGGAAACCGCTGGATTGTGCCGCTAGGGTCAAAGATGCGGGCTGTGTCTCACTGCTCGCCCCTGATCAAATCAATAAACTCCTCAAAAACCATGCTCGATCGAGTGTGGTTTTTTCTTTGGGGTAGTGGAATCGATCGCGATTTTGAGGCAGTCGCTTACGTCAGCACTTTGAAGTTGTCGGTACGATTGTGCATACAATAGAAAGATGTCATATCAGTGGGACAGAGACAAAGCCGCAGCCAACCTCCGCAAGCACGGAATCGATTTTGCTGATGCGGTGTCAGTTTTCTCAGATGATTTGGCAATTACGCTGACCGATGAGCGATTTGAGGAAGAACGATTTATTTCGATTGGAATGGACAGCTTCGGGCGTATTTTAGTTGTTGTCTACACCATGCGTGGTAATCAAATTCGATTAATTTCTGCTCGTCGGGCAACTCGTCAAGAACAAACACAGTACGAAGAATAAATCAATGGAAGCAGAATACGATTTTAGTCAAGGAAAAAGGGGGGCGATCGAGCCAACTGCATCCGGAAAAACTCGCATTACAATTCGTCTCGATGATGACGTTTTGGCTTGGTTTCGTGAACAAGTTCATCTTGCAGGCGGAGGCAACTATCAAACTTTAATTAATGACGCATTGCGACAATACATTCAACAATCTCATGAACCGCTCGAAGCAACACTACGGCGAGTTGTCAGAGAAGAACTTGAACGTGCTAATCAATGAGATTGAAAGGTTATTTTTGTTGCGATCGCCTACAATCAAAATAGTTATGTTACCGATCGACTTTCGGATTAGTTGAAAACCGCTTGCGCCCGATTGCCTCTTCCACAGTGGCGTTCTTGATTAAGCCTTGCCGATCGCCCTCTGATCGGATTAGTTGGAAACTTTTCTTAGTTCCCAAGGGATGCGCGGGCAAAGGTTGTCTCACCGATCGCCTTCAATCGGATTAGTTGGAAATACCAGATAATACAAAAGCCAGTCCGCCTCACAGGTGTACGCCCATGTCTCACCGATCGGCTTCGATCGGATTAGTTGGAAACATTTCGTAGTCGATTGCGGCTGCAAGAGATGTCATAACGGAGTCTCACCGATCGGCTTCGATCGGATTAGTTGAAAACTTCATCTTCCATTGGATATCTTCAGTCCACTCGTAGATTGAGAAGCCTTTCCAGGCTGCAAACTACTAAAAAACCACACCCGATCGAGTGTGGTTTTTCTTTTTCAAAACAGTTCGCTCGCCGTCTTTTTAGTCGATTAAAGTAGCGAGGAAATCTAGTTTTTCTTGCCAGTTTTCGTCGTGGCGAAGGACGAAGACTGAGTAGTTCGAGTGATAGGTGAGGTTGTCTCGATCGATGCGATCGCGCTGTTGCTGGTCGGAGTGGTCGTGAGCAGAACCGTCGCAAAAAATGGCGATGCCTTGCGATCGATAGAGGAAATCCGGCTTGCAGTTGGCTTCAGCGATCAGGGCTTGTGCGGCATCCGGCAGCTTCAGGCCGCGCTGATAGATGGCATCGAGGACTTGTTGTTCAAATAGAGAATGGCGATCGACTTGGGCGCAAAGTTGCTGATAGTGAGCATCGCGAGGAATGGGGCGATCGTAACTCACCGTACTGCCTGTCAACTGTTCTAGCCAGGAGCGAATCAGATGGCGATTGAGCAGCGGATGATCAAACTGATTGCGGTAAGAGAGCAGGCATTCATAGCAGGCTTGGCTACAGCTTTGCTTGGGATGGATGAAGTGGCAAATATCCAGCGCGGCTTGAGCGATCGCCTGAAACGCCTGGGGCTTGAGCAACTGCGACAACACGCCCGCACCGCCCTCCGCCGCTTCCCAAAACAGAAAATGCCTGCCCTGTCCCAAGCGTTCCGAGCAAAGTTCATCATCTTCGAGCTTATAGACCGCCTGAATCGATCGCTCTAGGGCAAACTGAAGCGTTGCCAAAAATGCTTCGGCGGTTTCGTTTAGAGCGATCATCGGTTCAACTACGAGGATGTTGCTGGTGTCTTGAACGAGGAGATGAACTTCGGGAGTTGGGAGTGAAGAGTCGATCGCCGAATTGGTTTGTCGATTTCCCTCTCCCCACAAGCCCGTCTTACCATCAAGCTTGAAACCCCGCTCCTGATTGCGCTTTGAGCCGCGATTGATCCACCACAGCTTCGCCGTTTCGCCGTAAGTGAGCTTTAATAGCGGCGTTCCGTCTGCGGCTGCGACCGTTGCGGTTTCGCGGTTTTGGGCATCGTAGCGGAAGTGCGTTGTCAGGTTGTAGCCATATTTGAGGCGTTCTTCTTCATCGCAGGTGATGCGTTCGCGCCTGCGGGTGATCATCGTGCCCATTTCCAGAACGCGATTGAGCTTGGCGGGATTGCCGTTGCGATCGCTCACCAGCCGCGATCGACAGTTTTCGCAGGTGTCGCGCAGCGAGTTGTCGCCATCGTGGAAGTAGCCGCAGTTGGGGCAAACGCTGACGCGCTGATAGTCGCGATCGATGCCGCCAGCCGGAACGCGAGTTTTGTAAACTTCAAACTTGCTGCCTTCGTAGTACAAAAAGTTGCTGGGCGCAAATTCGCGCAGGGCAACGACGCGAGGCCGCGAGACAAATTCACCTTTGTCGCCAGCGGGAATATACGCCCGCACAGGCAGACGCGGAAAGTTGTATCCCGGCAAGAAGCCTTCGGCGGCAAAGTAGCGGTAAGGGTAAAACTCAAATTCGCTCGTGCTGCGCTTAGTTTGAGATTGACCGACCAGAAATCGATTTGGCGGCGGGCTTCGCGCTCTTGCGACTCGGCGATCGCTCGCTCTTCTGCCGTCACATTGCCCTTAGCCGATCGTCGATCGTCCGTCGCGCTTCGTCCTGCTGAGCAACCGCATCGCTGTACAGTCGTCGCCAGCGTTCACAGGCGCGATCGAACTCGTTGAGGGCGTTTGTCAATGTGTGGTGCAGCCAGTCGGGAGAATACCAGGAGCCGCGATCGAGGTCGGCTTGACAAAACAAATCGGTCAAAATCGCCTGCATCGCCTGCTGGCGGCGGGCAAGTCCTGACGGGGTGAGCGATAGCTGCGTTTTTACCGAATCTTTGAGCGGATAGCCGTCACGATCGAGGTCGAGAATTTGGTTCATCGAGTCGCCCAGGTCGAGTCCGGTGTGGGCGAGCCAGATCGAGTGGAGATGCGATCGCACTAAGTCCTGATTGCCGAGTTCCAGCTTTGGTGGCACGACAACACCCGCCACCATTTGTTCTTGTCGCCGGAAAAAATACTGGTCGTGACCGCTGCCAACTTGAGGCGTTAGGTAATCAACCAGTGCTCCCTGTCCGCTGCGTCCGGCACGTCCGCTGCGCTGTGCGTAGTTGGCTGGACTGGGCGGCACGTTGCGGAGGTGAACCACATTCAAATCAGAAATGTCGATGCCTAATTCCATCGTTGGCGAGCAGAACAGGGCGGCGAGTTCGCCTTTGCGAAATTGTTCTTCTCGCGCCTGCCTTGCTTCGTTTTTGACCTGTCCCGTATGTTCACGCCCTTCCATATTTTGAATCTGGCGGGCGTTGGTTTCATAAAAAGTTTGAAAGAACTGATTGACGGGAATTGCTCGATCTTCGCTGCCCTGAAGCCGCCGCGATGTCACCGGATCGGGTGGAATCGCCTCAACTTTTTGCGCCGTCCACAGCATCGAGTCGATCCGCAGTTGCACCTCGCTGCCTTCTCGCACCAGATAGCCTGTGTCACACAAGATTTGAATCAGGGCTTTGATCAGGGCGATCGCCTCGCCATCCACCAGCGGCTGAAGCAGCCAGTCCCACGCAACGGGCGATCGCAGAAATCGACCAATTTTACTGCGCGGCGTCAGCTTCACTTTGGCGCGATTGGCGCGATCGTACCGTCCTGAAGCGGGATCACCTCGCTCGATCGTTGCCCAGGTTGCTTCGTGCAACAGTTCGTGAGCGTCGAATTTCCAGGGGTCTTTGAGTGCCTGATTAATTTCGCGCTTGAGTTGTTCGATTCGATCGGGTTGGAGGGAGAGGGCATCGATCGCGAGTTCGCGGCGAAGCTGGTCGAGAAGGGCTTTGGCGGCGATCGATCGCTGTTCGGGAGTCGCAATTCGTAAAATCGGATCAGTTTGCCAAAGCTGCGATCGACAGACTTCTTCGAGTTCGGCGTATTCCAGCTTCAGCAAGCCGCACTGCTCCAGATTCGGCTGTACAATCCGCCAGCCGCGCCGCAGATCTTCATACAGGCGATATTCAACCAGGTTGCGGAAAGCTTCTTCGTTGCGGCGTTTGCCGCTGCCGTAGTCGGCGGGCTGGCGAGCGTAGTCAGTCTGCTGCAAATTCATCTGCTTGCAGACTTCGCTGGCAAGCTGGCTGTGGGTGAGGAAGCGATTGCGGCTGAGTGCGCCGTTGAGTGCCGATCGCAAAAAGCTCGTTTGGACAAAATCGTTGAAGTGTCCAGCCTGCAATGAGGCATCTTGGCGATTGTCGGTGAAGCTGAGAATTTTGGCGGCTTCAGATCTGTCGCCCAAGATCGTTTTCAGGCGGCTGACGGTCGAAAGGCAAAGCAGCGTCGTCGCCGTACTGCGTCCTTCACTGCTAAGGCGTGAGAGCTTGGTGAATTCGTTTTTGCGTTTGTCGTGCGCGATGCCGCAGTTGAGGCAGGTGAGAAACGGCTTCGGCACAAACCAGGCAGAAACGCCTTCTAGCAGCGAATTCGTCACCGTTCCATTGGGCAGAACGCGCAGGCGACGGGGAATGAAATCGGCATATTCTTTTTTCGGGACTCGACCTTCGCGCTTGGTTTCTTTGAACCAGCTATCGGGCAGCCGCTCCTCATCGCCTTCATTCCACAGTTCCGGTTCATCCAGCGTCAGATAGCCCGCCTGCACATCTTCGCTGTCGTTGCGATCGAGCGCCACTGCCAAAGCCGGAGTCACCTTTTGTCCTTCCGACTCATAGCGCACTCCATAGTAGTCCTGTCCACACTCGCGGCAAAAGACCAGCGGGTAAAGCAAGCGATCGTCAGTCGTGGCGTACTGACCTTCCAGGGTGAGCGATCGTCCTGTCCGAGATTCGAGCGTCGCATAGACGCTGCCGCCCTGCGAGATGAACTGATGCAGGCGAAACGCCAACCCGCCCGTTTTGCTGCCCCACAAAAAGTTTGCTTGAGGATGTCCAAGCAGGTTTCAGTCGGCAGGTTGACCGCTTCGGCTAGCTTTGCGGCTCCGGCTTCAAGTGAAATCGGGGTGCGTCTGACGAGGTGATTATCTTCCTCCTTCAGCCCGAAGTTCATCTCGATCCAGGCGGCGATCGGATGCTGCTGGAATGCTTCGAGCGTTTGGTGGGCGGGCAAGCCTGACTGAATGCTGTCACGCAGTTCCGTGATGCTCGGTTGTGGATGGGGGATCGATCGCTCCAGCGTTTCGTCGATCACGTTGTTCGGTTTGACTTCCACGCCAAAGAGTTTACTGGCAACGGCGGCGACGGTTTCGCGGCGGTTGGTGCGATCGCCCTCGGTGGACATGGTGGCGCTCGTGCCGATGCAGAGGAGATTTCGATCGGAACGCTGTCGCAGCTTGCGAATCAACAGGGCAACATCTGCGCCTTGACGACCGCGATAGGTGTGCAGTTCATCAAGCACCAAAAATTTGAGATTGTCAGACGTGACCAGCTTTTCCTCGTGGGTGCGGGTCAGCATCAGTTCGAGCATCACGTAGTTGGTGAGCAGAATTTGCGGCGGATTGTTTTGGATTTCGACTTTCTTCGACAGGCTTTCCTGTCCGGTGTACTGCTCGACGCGAATGTGCGTGTTAGGCACGTTGGCGAGAAACTTGTCGAATTCTTCTTTTTGCGAATTGATCAGGGCGTTCATCGGATACACCAGAATCGCCCGCACGCCTTGAATATCGGGATGGCGCAATAGATCGTCAAAGATTGGCACCACGTAGGTCATGCTTTTGCCGGAACCTGTGCCCGTCGTCAGCACATAGGGTTCTTGACGCTGAGCCGCGAGAAAGGCTTGTTCTTGGTGGTAGCGGAATTTGAAGGGATTGCCGTTTTTAGAAAAGTATTGGGCGCAGTCGGGATGGAGAACCTGACGCTGCACGAGTTCCGTTACGGTTGCGCCGGATTTGTAGGCGGGATTGAGTTGCAGCAGCGGGTCTGTCCAAAGCTGACCGCGATCGAGCGCTTGATCGACAAACTCCTTCACTTGGCGATCGCGAATTTTGAGAAAGCTGTTGATGTAGCGGCGGTAGTCGCCAATCACTTCGTTGCGGAGGTGGAAAACGTCGAGGGTGGGGTTGACTGTCGGGTGTTCGGTGTTGGGTGTCGGCTGGACTGGTTCACTGCCGAGGCGTTGGTGTAGATGGCGATCGAGTTGCTGCCGAAAAGTGTCAGAGAGAGTGGCAGTGTTGAAAGCTGCGCTGAGTTGGGTAAAGTCCCACTCGATCGGCAGGTTGGAGAGCAGCAGGGTGAGTTTTTCTGGATCGATCGCGTCCACATCACTACCGTCGATCTGGGCGATGCCTTGGGCGATCAGCGTGCTGGTGGCGGCGATCGCCTGATCGTTTTGTTGCAGCAAGTCCTGGAGCCGAATCGAAACCTTCATGCTGTGCCCTGAAGAGGTCGGTGAATGTCTGGTTCAGTGTGCCCAGGCTTTACGAAGCTGACACATCATCCGCAGCAATGTTACTTAAAGACACTCTTCTGCGTGATTTCACGAGGGCAGGAAAATTGCGGCGATCGAACTGCAAAAACACAAAGGCTTTATGTGGATGAAGCCCAAAGAAATTCGAGGTTGAGAACAAAACCGGGAAGAATCGTTTCACCCGAAAGGGTGGCGGGTGCTTCGAGTTCGATCGCGCCATTGGCTCGGTAGATCTCGACGCGCCGAGTTTTCGGATCGATCAGCCAGCCGAGTTTGACGCCGCTCTCGATGTATTCTTTCAGCTTGGCCTGGGTAACGGTGAGGCTGTCGGTGGGCGACATCAGTTCGAGGATGAAATCTGGGGCGATCGGTGGAAATTTCTCTTTTTGTTCCGGCGTCAGAGTATCCCAGCGGTCTTGACGAATCCAGGCGACATCGGGCAATCGATCTGCGCCATTTGGCAGATTGAAACAGGTGGAAGAATCGAAACAAACGCCCAATCGAGTCGATCGATTCCAAATTACAAAGTCTGCACCCATCTCGATGTTGCGCTTTCCGGTTTCACCACCTGTTGGAGGCATGATAATCAGTTCCCCTTTTGCCGTTCGCTCGAA
>JAAUTJ010000219.1 GCA_012031475.1 Leptolyngbyaceae cyanobacterium SM1_3_5
CTTTTAAGCCGAGCAAATCTTGAAGCTGCATCGATCGCTCGAAGTGGAAATCAGCTAGAGAAGATTCACGATTATTGTGGACAATGGCGCAGTTGATTACTCGATATGCGGGCGATCGACCCAGCGTTTCAACCGTGCGATCGGCGGGGCGATCGATTCAACTGGTGCGCGATTTTCTGGATGTTCACTATGCAGAATCAATCTCGCTAAAGGAACTTTCTCGGATTGCCAACCTCAGCCCGTTTTATTTAATTCGCGCTTTTCGTAAACAGGTTGGTTTGCCACCGCACGGCTATCAAAATCAAGTTCGTTTGCATCATGCCCGCCGATTGCTTGCTCAGGGTCAATCGGCTGCGATCGCTGCTCAAACCACAGGATTCGCCGATCAAAGTCACCTGCATCGGATGTTCAAAAAAATGACGGGAGTGACACCAGGGCAATATCGGCAGGGCGATCGCTCTAAACCATCAGGCAATTAAATTAGTTGTTCGCATTTCGTTTTGAGCGGTGAAATTGCTTTCGCTGCATTTGCCTTAACTTTATTTTGATGGAACGTTTGAATTCGATCGCTAAACTCAGAATATCTGCTCTTTCCAAACTGCTGTGCCACCGATCATTACCTACAGTCCGGCCTACACGATCGTGCCGACTTATGAATGCTTTAATCGCTGTGCTTACTGTAACTTTCGCGTTGATCCCGGTGGCGATCGCTGGCTGACGCTGGACGAGGCGGAACAAATTTTGCGCCCGCTGCGATCGCAAGGCGTAATTGAAATTTTGGTGCTGTCGGGCGAAGTGCATCCGCAGAGCGATCGCCGCAAAGCGTGGTTCGATCGCATCTATGATCTGTGTGAACTGGCGCTCTCGCTGGGATTTTTGCCGCACACAAACGCTGGCCCTTTGAGCTTTGCAGAAATGGCGCGGCTAAAAACCGTGAATGTCTCAATGGGGCTGATGCTAGAGCAGCTTGCACCCTTAGGCGTGCATCGACACGCGCCCAGCAAAACGGCAAATTTGCGGATTCAGCAGCTTGAATGGGCGGGAGAATTGCGAATTCCGTTTACGACCGGATTGCTGCTGGGAATTGGCGAATGTGAAGCGGACTGGCAGGAAACGCTGGCGGCGATCGCCCAAACTCACGATCGCTGGGGACATATTCAAGAAGTAATTTTGCAGCCGCATAGTCCGGGAAAACAGCCTAGTCCGGGCACTCTGCAAAGCTGGACGGGAGAAGCGTTTAACTCCGATCGATTAGTCGAAGTCGTGGCGATCGCTCGTCGTCTGCTGCCGTCCGAGATTGCCCTGCAAATTCCGCCGAATCTCGTCTCTGAGGAAACGCTGCTGGCCTGTCTGCGTGAAGGCGCGACGGATATGGCGGCATCAGTCCGAAAGATGAAGTGAATCCGGATTATCCGCATCCGCACGATCGCCAGCTTGCCGATTTGCTCGATCGATCAGGCTATCAGCTTCGTCCACGCTTGCCCGTTTATCCGCAGTATGACGGCTGGCTATCTGGATGGTTGCAGGAGGCGATCGCCGTTTGGCGGGAAAAAATCACAGTCGATCGCAGTTTGCCCTCTGGTTTGTACGGTTGACAAATTTGCGCGATCAGACTGGCACTTCCGATAGAGGTATTCAAAATCGAAGATCAATACGTTGGAAGGTAAGCAATATTTCTTTTTTGACATCCAGGTTTAACAGCAATGGCTAAGTTTAATCGCACCACAAAATTTGCAGGCATCATGGGCGCAGCGGCGATCGTTTCGCTGGTTGCCTGCCCAGCTTGGCGCAGGTGAATCCGAATCCCGGTATTTTCAACGAGCCGAACTACGACGGCAACCCGGACACCCGCACTGCGCCAGTGGTCACGCCCGCGCCCGCCGTCAACCCGAACCCCAGCATTTTCAGCGAATTTGGCCTTGAGCGTCCTTCTGCGGCTCCGCAAGCAGCACCGAGCATCAGCCAGTCGAACACGCCTGCGCTAAATCCGAACCCCAGTATTTTTAGCGAAATGGGAATCGATCGCGCTGCTCCAGCTACGGCGATTTCGAGCGCGCCCATGCAGATGAGTTCGCTCGATCAGCAGTTTATGGTCATGGCCGCGCACAGTGACCAGTTTGAGATTCGATCGTCGCAACTGGCGCTGGAAAAGTCGAGCAATCCGCAAGTTCGCCAGTACGCCGAGATGATGATTCAAGAGCATACGCAATCGACGCAGCTTTTGACCCAGCTTGCGGCTGAGCGCGGCGTGACGCTGCCGACTGCACCGAATCCGTTTCAGCAGGCGGTGATCGAGCGGCTGGCTCCGCTGTCGGGTGCCGAGTTCGATCGCGCCTACATGGAAGCGCAAGCCAACAGCCACATTCAAGCCGTTGGCATCTTCCGCACTCAAGTCGGTCAAGGCCAAGATGCTGAAGTTCGTCAGTTCGCTGCTGGCATCCTGCCGATCGTTGAAAATCATTACGAAATGGCGAGCATGATGAGCGGAGAGTTTCGCGCCTTTGATATCCGTCGTCCGGTTCAGTAGAATTTCTTAAAGTCTTGAAGCGGCGATCGTAAGGTGCGATCGCCGCTTTTGCATCAAAAGTAGTACGATTGCTCTGAAGGCAGACTTTTTTGCAACTGCCTTGGACACATGAACTTTTCGCAAGAATTGAGCGATCGAATTATTCTCGGCATCGATCCGGCAATCGCCAGCATTGGATTTGGCGTAATTCGCGGCAGTGAAGCGATCGAGTATGGCGTCATCAAAACATCTTCCAAAGATGCCATGTACGATCGCCTCCGCCAAATTCACACGGACGTTTTGGAACTGTGTAATTTAGTGAAGCCAGAGATTGCGGCGATGGAAATGCCCTTTTTTGGCCGTGAAAATACGAATGCCGGAAGAGTGTTACGTGCCTTGGGCGTAATCGAACTTGCCTTGGGTGAATACGGACTAACGGATATTATCTTCTTGCACCAGTCACAGGTGAAGTCTGCGGTTGCTCAATATGGCGCAGGCAAATCGGAGATTAAGCAGGCCGTGATGCAGATTTTCGATTTGCCCAAGCCGCCGACACCGGATGATAGTGCGGACGGATTGGCGATCGCCTACGCTGCCCAGTGCGGAGCCAGAGCCAGCGTTGCCTAAAGTTACCCCTACCAAACATTATGTAGGCAACGGGATTCGCGATCGCATTGATTTTGCGATCGATTGAAACACTTCATCTGTTACTTAGCTGAGCGCCATTTTGAGGCTGCGGCAGAAAGACTCGATCGCGGCTAATCCCTGCTCTGGCGAACCTTCGGCCAGTCGTTTGACAAACGCACTGCCGACGATCACCGCATCTGCGCCCCACTCCATCACCTGTTGCGCCTGCGATGGTTCCGAGATGCCAAAGCCCACGCCGATCGCTTTGTCCGTAACGCTCTGCAACTCGCTGACCAATTCCTGGACGCGGGATTGAATTTGCGTCCGCATTCCCGTCACGCCCGTGACGCTGACCAGATAGACAAAGCCCTGCGACTGGCGGGCGATCGCTTCAATTCGCGCTTTGGAACTGGTGGGCGCAACCAGCAATATGACTTCAACGCCGACCGCCGTTGCAGGCTTGAGCAGCGCATCGACTTCTTCCAGCGGCAAATCGGGCACGACCAAACCGCTGACGCCCGCCGCCTTGATGTCTTTCAAAAACGACTCAATGCCGCGATTAAGAATTGGATTGTAGTAGGTGAACAGGACGATCGGGGCGTTCAGCTTCGGCGTAATTTCGCGCAGCATCGCAAGGACGCGATCGATCGTCGTGCCTTTTTCCAGGGCGCGAGTCGCCGCCGCCTGAATGACTGGTCCATCGGCCAGCGGATCGGAATAGGGCACACCCAACTCAATCACGTCTGCACCGTTGGCATCAAGCAGTTGCAGCGCCTTGGCCGTTGTTTCAAGGTCGGGGTCGCCCGCTGTAATGAACGGAATCAAAGCGCACTGGGCGCGATCGCGCAGAGCGTTCATGCGATCGGAAACAGAAATCATTCGCGGAAAGTCGTTTTTGGGCGGCACTGTAGGCAGATTTTACCGTATTTGGTGGTTCGTCGCGGATGTGCAGCGATCGCGGCAATCTCGCCTGCCCCAATCAATTCTTAAATTTCGACGTTAATTTCGAGGTTTGCAGCAAATTTTCTCGGTACGATCGATCGCTTCTTCCTCCAAATTCTCATGCCATCTCATCGGTTTCGCCTTGCAACGTTCAACCTGCGTAATCTCGCACTGCCCAATACGCCTTTTTATCACGAAGTTTATAGCCCTGAAACCTATCGTCGCAAAACGACCTGGACGGCAAACCAGCTTCAGCGAATGCGAGCCGATATTGTTGGCTTTCAAGAAGTTTTTCACACTGAAGCATTGCAGGAAGCCTTAACCGAAAGTCGGCTTTATGATTCAGCAAAAATCGTTGTTTCTAAACACAGCGACGACAGTCCTGCTGTAGCTTTAGTCTCCAATTTTCCAGTTTTAAGCTATCAGGTGATTGAGCAGTTTCCCGCTGCTGCTAAACTCGATATTCAAGGCGAACTGCTGTCGTTCGATCGCTTCTCGCGTCCCGTCTTATCCGTCAAAATCGACATTCATGGCGTGGAGTGCATCGTCTTTGTACTTCATCTCAAGTCCAAGCGGCCAATTTTGCCGGAAGAGGTCGATCGCCACGATCCGATCGAACAGGCAAAAGGACAGGCGCGATCGCTGATTCTGCGGCGGCAGAGGCGACGGCTTTGCGAATGCTGCTAATGCAAACCTTGCAAAATCAAGACTATCCTGTGATTGTGATGGGCGATCTAAATGACACAGCGCTAGCCGTCACGACGCAGATGATCGCAGGTGAGCCGCCGGCATCGAGAACTGCCGATCGATCGCAAGCGCCAAATTTGGGATGTGCTGCTCTACAACGTCAAGGACATTCAGGCGCAACGCAGTCAGGGCGATTTTTTCTATACGCACATTTACAACGGCCACTATCAAACGCTTGATCACATTTTGGTGAGCCAGGAGTTTGTATCTGGAAATCCGCGCCGCCTTGGACGAGTTGGCAATATTTCAGTGCTGAACGATCACCTATTTGATCAAGCCTTGACCAATGAAGAAATTCCCGCTTGGCAATCCGATCATGGGCAGCTTGTGGCTGTGCTGGAATTCGATCGCGACTAATCTAAACTCAAAATTTCTTGTAGCATAGTCGCCAAATATTCATAGTTGGAAAGCTGATTATAAAGCTGGGCTGAAATTCGTAAAATTCGCTGTGGCGATCGCGGCCAAGCCTGAAGCTGAACCTGAATGGCGCGATCGACCAGTTGACGATACAGCGATTCACAGTCACCATTAGGCAAAGAAAGGACAGCCATTGAACCCAGCATTTCTGCTGGACAGGGCGGCGAAATTTGAAGTGCATCACACAGCAAATCACGAGCGGCGATCGCCAAATTGCGATTGTGCTGCATCAGTTCCGGCCAGCCTCCGGGCAGCAGCGAACCGAGATATTCGATCGCTTTTGGAATACAAAAAACTGCACTTGGATCAGCCGTTCCCGTCCAGTCAAATTCAAGCTGAAAGCGAGATTTATCCTGCCTCAAAGAGTTAGCACCATGACTGATTGCCAGTGGACGAATCTGTGACTGTCGGGCGCGATCGGCCACCAAAAAAGCTGCACTCTTCGGCGCACAAAGCCATTTATGCACATTACCCGTGTAATAGGTCGCACCGAGTTTTTTTAAGTTCAGCGGCAGCATTCCCGGTGTGTGCGCTCCGTCTACTAAAGTTTCAATTCCGGCTGCATTCAGCTTAGAAATGATTGGTTCGATCGGCAGCACTAAACCTGTTTGACTCGTGACATGATCGATCAAAAGTAAGCGCGTTTTATCTGTCACTTTCGACGAAACCGATTCAATGACCTGACTAGCAGATTCGATCGGAAACGGAAGCTCAGCAACGGTCACGATCGCCCCAGATTGCGCCGCCACAAAATCTAAAGCATTGCGCGAAGCGTTATATTCATGACTGGTGGTTAGTACCTCATCGCCCGGACGCAAATTGAGCGATCGCAACACGGCATTCACGCCCGCTGTGGCATTTGGAACAAACACCAAGTCCGCCGCATCTGCCCCAACAAAAGCGGCCATTGTCTGGCGCGATCGATCAAGCAGCTTCTCATAATCCGAAACAAAAAACCGCATCGGATCGCGCTCCAACCGATCGCGCCACATCTGCTGCTCTTGCTGCACGGCGATCGGACAAGCGCCAAACGAACCATGATTGAGAAACGTGATCGCCGGATCGATTGACCAGAGCGATCGCCAGTCAGAATGCGACATCATTTCAGCAAAAAGCCAGCAGAAATCGTCAGTTCAAAACTACCAGCAATTCCGCGATCGTGCCGCAATTTCTAAGAGAGTTGGCTAATACAAGCGACTCAAAACGTAATCGGAAAGATCAATTAGGGCTTGCTTGAAGGCAGTTGGCGGCAAATCTTTGAGGTGATCGACGGCTAACTGGGCGTTGATGAGCGGCGAGTTCAACGCGATCGCTCGATGCCTTTGCTGTCTTTGACCAGCGCGATCGCTTCCTCGAAGTCGTCAGCCTGGTCAAATTCGCGATCGATCAAGGTTTTAAGGTAGGGCTTTTCTTCGAGGGCGTAGAGGGCGGGCGCGGTGAGGTTGCCGCTTTGCAAATCGGAGCCAGCAGGTTTGCCCAGCACTTCGCTGGATGCGGTGAAGTCGAGGATATCATCAACAATTTGAAAGGCCAGCCCGATGTGGCGACCGTAGCCGAACAGGTTGGCAGCCATTTCGGGCGTGGCGTTGCTCAGCAGTCCGGCGGCTTTGGCAGAATTTGCCATCAAAGAGGCGGTTTTGTAATAGCTTTTTTCGAGGTAGTCTTCGATCGACAAATTGCTGTCAAACCGAATCAGGCTTTGCCGAATTTCTCCTTCGGCCAAGTCCATGATCACTTGCGAAAGCAGCTTGACAACGGCGAGGTTGTCCAGGTTCGCCAGATGCCACGAAGACTGAGCGAACAAAAAGTCTCCAGCCAGGACAGCAACGCGATTGCCAAAGCTGCTGTGAACGGTGGCGATGCCGCGTCGCGTTTCAGCCTCGTCCACCACATCGTCATGCACCAAACTGGCCGTGTGGATCATCTCAGTGATTTCGGCCAGCGGGAAAACAAGCAGCCGCCGGTTCTCGCCAATGATCGCGACGTGATCGCCAACCACGGGAACGGCCAAATGTGAGCGCAATCCCACATCACAGGACAGCGCGTTCTTGCCCTTCTGGATGGTGGCGAGCAGCTCATCGGCCGGGGCGATGAACCCGCGCACATCCGCCTCGCCTGCGGCAACCAGCAGCAGTTTGGTTCCCGGCTGATGGACCCCAGACAGCGACAATCTCCGCCCCTTCGTCCACGTCGGCAAACTGGCGAATCGGATCGCCGAAACCACGGCCACCGGGGCAGGCGAACCGCCTCAATG
>JAAUTJ010000220.1 GCA_012031475.1 Leptolyngbyaceae cyanobacterium SM1_3_5
TCGCGTCTCTACTTTGTGCCAAACAGCCGATCGCCCGCATCGCCCAAACCCGGAATGATGTAGCCGTGTTCATCGAGCTTTTCATCGATCGCCGCCGTGTAGACTGGCACATCCGGGTGATGCGTCCGAAAGTTTTCCAGACCTTCAGGCGCGGCCAGCAAGCAGACAAACTTGAGCGATCGCGGAGCCGCATCCTTGAGCCGATGCACTGCGGCGATCGCAGAATTTCCGGTTGCCAGCATCGGATCGACCACGATCATGTCGCGATCCTCAGTATCATGCGGCAGCTTAAAGTAATACTCGATCACGGCGAGGGTACGCGGATCGCGATACAGGCCGATATGCCGACCCGCGCTGAGGGCATTAGCTCCAACATGCCATCGAGAATGCCCTGCCCCGCCCGCATAATCGAGACGATCACCATCTTCTTCTCAGGTGCCAAAATCGGCGCATCCATCAGAGCCATCGGCGTTTGAATTTGCTCCTTCTTCAACGGCAAATCCCGCGTCACCTCATACGCCAGCAGCATACTAATCTCGCGCAACAGCGATCGAAACTTCGCCGTACTCGTCTCCTCCCGCCGCATTAGCGTCAGCTTGTGCTGAACCAGCGGATGCCCAATCACCGTTACATTTTCCATACCCTGATGCTCGATCGCGTTTTGCTGTCTGCAAGCATAGCGTTAGTGGAGGGGGTCGGGGGTCGGCAAAGGCAACAGGCAACAGGCAAACGAGCCAGAAGGCGACGGCTCGGAAACGAGGGTCGCGGTCGGCTTGGATGTGGCAGCCTACGGGAAACCACAAACAATCCAAACAATCCAAACAATCCAAACAATCCAAACAATCCAAACAATCGCCCGCTACCTTAGAAGCAGTAACCTCCACTCGATCGCCCTCCAAGCCAACCTCAAACAAATTGGCTCTCATGACTCCAGCTTCGATCGCGCCTCCTTCAAAAGAAGAACTCCTGCTGTTTGAAGGCTTGACTTGGCGAGAGTTCAAAGCCATTGAGCAACTGCTCGATCGCCCAGGCTATCGGCTCTCGTTTCTGGATGGCGTATTGGAGATTCGACAGATCCCAGGAGAACCGCGTGAAACTATCAACGGCAAACAGCCAACCATGAACAGCGAAGAACTTTCGGCCTACATTTCCGCCACTGACGGAATTTCAAAACCCTGGCTGCTGGCGCAGTTGCGTCTGAAAAAACTGCAAGAGCAGCAGCATTTGATCAGCCCGGAAGAGTATGCGCGATCGCTGGCCGACATCCATCGCGACATCATCAACCTGGGCGAATGGTGGCTGGGAATCGAAGATCAAGTTTTTTAATCGTCCCCAATCTAAACGGCGCGTTTATGATGACGGTATCCCTGCTGACGTTCGACTATGCCGCGCCTGAAGAAGACTCTCCCCGATGTTGAGCTAACCGATCCGCAATACTATTTCAGCCGCGAACTAAGCTGGCTGGAGTTTAACAATCGCGTGTTGCACGAAGCGTTTGATCCCCGGACGCCGCTGATCGATCGCCTCAAGTTCATCGCGATTTTTAGCTCCAATCTGGACGAATACTTTATGGTGCGCGTCGCCGCGCTCAAGCAGCAGGTCGAGGCCAAAGTCACCAAGCTTTCCGCCGATGGCCGCACCGCCCAGCAGCAGCTAGAAGCGATCGCCCGCCGCCTCCGTCCGATGGTCGCCAAGCAGCATCGCCATTTCGATCAGGCATTGCGTCCGCAACTGGCCGCGCATGGAATTCACCTGCTCGATTACGTCGATTTGAACCAAGAGCAGCGCTTATTTCTTCAGCAGTATTTTGAAGAGCAGATTTTTCCCGTCCTGACGCCGCTTGCGGTCGATCCGGGACATCCGTTTCCCTACATCTCGAATCTCAGTCTCAGCCTCGCCGTCGTGATCAAAGATGCGGAAACCGAAGAAGAACATTTCGCCCGCGTCAAAGTGCCCAACGTGCTGCCGCGCTTTATTGAACTGCCCGAACAGTTGCGCCTGCCGTTCAAAGGCAAGCCGTCACCCTGGACAGGCGTTTCGCTAGAGCAGGTCGTGGCGCACAATCTGGAATTTCTGTTTCCGGGTATGAACATCCAGGAATACTATCTGTTTCGCGTCACCCGCAACGCCGATCTGGAAGTGGAAGAAGACGAAGCGGACGATTTGATGCTGGCGATCGAGCAGGAGCTTCGTAAGCGGCGATTTGGCGGATCGATCGTCCGGCTGGAAATTCACGCCACCATGCCCGATGTGATCCGCGACACGCTGATCGAAGAAATGGAAATTGACACCAGCGATGTCTATGAAGTCGAGGGCTTGCTGTGCTTGTCCGATCTGATGTCGTTCCTCGGTCTGCCACTGCCAGAACTCAAAGATCCCAATTGGTCTCCGGTCGTGCCGCTGCCGTTCCAGCGGTTGAGCGACGTGGAGGGCGATCGCGCCAGTGACGGCGAAGAAGATATTTTCTCAGTTCTCCGCAAAGGCGACCTGATGGTGCATCACCCGTACCAGTCGTTTGCGGGCACTGTGCAGCGCTTCATCATGCAGGCCGCTCACGACCCCAACGTGCTGGCAATTAAGATGACGCTCTACCGCACATCGGGCGATTCACCGATTCTCAACGCTCTGATCGCCGCTGCCGAAAACGGCAAACAGGTCGCCGTGCTGATGGAACTCAAAGCCCGCTTCGACGAGGAAAATAATATTAGCTGGGCGCGGAAGCTGGAAAGCGGCGGCATTCACGTTGTTTATGGACTGGTCGGCCTCAAAACCCACACCAAAATCGCCCTGGTCGTCCGCCGCGAAGAAGGCCGCATCCGCCGCTATGTCCACATCGGCACAGGCAACTACAACTCCAAAACCGCCCGCCTCTACACGGATCTGGGTCTGCTCAGTTGCCGCGATGCCTTGGGCGCAGACTTGACCGACTTGTTTAACTACCTGACCGGATATTCGCGTCAGCACTCCTACCGCAAACTGCTCGTGGCTCCCGTCAATCTGCGCGATCGCATGGTTGCCCTGATCGATCGCGAAGCCGACCACAGCCGACTCGGACACCCCAGCCGCATCGTTGCTAAAATGAACGCCCTGGTCGATCCGCAAATCATCCGTGCCCTCTATGAAGCGTCTCGTGCTGGAGTCGAAATCGATCTGATTGTGCGCGGCATTTGCTGTTTGCGTCCCGGTGTTGAGAACGTCAGCGACAATATCCGCGTCGTCAGCATTGTTGGGCGTTTTTTGGAACATTCGCGCATTTTCTACTTCCAAAATGGCGGAGCCGAAGAAGTCTACATCGGCAGTGCCGACTGGATGACGCGCAACCTCGATCGCCGCGTCGAAGCCGTTGTGCCGATCGAGGATGAATCGATCGCCAAAGACCTGCAAGAACTCTTGGGCATTATGCTGGCCGACAACCGCCAAGCCTGGGACTTGCAGCCGGATGGACGCTATATCCAGCGTCGCCCTGCCGAGGGTTCAGCCGAACAAAATTCGCAAAAACTCCTGATGGAACAGGCATTGCAAGAGGCAGGCATGGCATGAGCGCGATCGATCTCTCCACCGCCCAAACGCTCCTCGCCTCGATCGACTGCCAAAAACAACCAGATATCGATTACCCAGCCCTCCGCGCTGCCCTCTTGCAGGTCGTCAACGCCAGCGACTACCAGTTTCTCGGCATCTGTGCTGATGGAATTGAATCGGCAAAATCCGCGCTTGCCACCTACGCCAAAGCCCTCGGTTACGCACCAACTGCTGACTTACCCGATCTACCTGGAGCGGTGTATGTCAAGTTCAACGGGCGATCGAACGGCTGCTACGCCGAACTCTACGGCGGTTCCAGTCGCGGCGTTTTGGTGTCGTGCCAGTCTGTCGAGGCAGCGGGCGTCAATGCGACTTATGGCCCACTGCCGATCGATCTATTTGACGCAAGCTCACCTTAGATTTGGCGTTTAGCGCAGCAGAAATGGAAAAAGCAGCCCGAATTGCCTGCCGAATTCGCAGCTGCCGCACAAGGTTAGAAACCCGACGGCTGATGATCGGCGTACCGCGATCGCTCAATTCCTCTTGCAGCCGCGCATATTCCCCTGGCGAAACAGGACTGCCATCGACGGGCGATCGGGCTTCAGTAATAATTTCCGTCCGCAGCACTTCTTCGGGCGGATCATCCGGCGGCGGCAACGCCACAGCAGGCAGCGGCCACAGCAGCCCGCCGACGAACATCAACAGACACACGATTCGAGTCATGTCACAACCTTAGCAAACCCCCACCCCGCCCCCCATCCCGTAGAGACGCGAGATCTCACGTCTCTACACCCGACACCCGACACCCCCGTATGACATTCCGCAACTGAAACGCCGCATGTTCGCTCGATCGCGGTATATTCAAACAGCGGATTTCTACCAGTAATTTGGCTGTGACTTCGACTTCTCCAGGCAAAATTCTCGCCGTACTCAACGGTAAAGGAGGAGTGGGAAAAACCACAACGGCGATTAATCTGTCGGCAGTGCTGTCGAAGGAAGGTTCCGTTTTGCTGGTCGATGCTGACCCGCAAGGCTCCGCGACCTGGTGGATCGATCGCAGCCCCACCAGTATCGGCTTTGACCTGACGCAGGAGACGAACCCGGAACTGTTGAGCCGTCTGCGGAAAGTGCAAGGCTATGGGCTAATCGTCGTGGATACACCGCCCGCGCTGAATTCGGAAACGCTGGCGGCAGTCGTGGCGCAAGCGGATTATTTGGTGTTGCCCACGCCGCCCGCCCCGATGGATCTGGCAGTTTTGATTGAGACGGTGAAGTCTGCGGTGCGTCCTTCTGGTGTGCCGCATCGTGTCTTGCTGACCAAAGTTGATCCGCGCAGCATCAATGAAGCGAAAGAAGCACAAAGCACTTTAATGGAGCTAGGGATTCCGGCCTGTCGTGCCTTTATTCGAGCTTACAAAGCCCATGAGCGATCGGCCTTGGAAGGCGTCGCAATCACGCAGTGGCGCGGCAGACAAGCCAAAGAAGCCGCAGCCGACTATCAGCGCGTGGCAATTGAGATACAGCAAGACTGGAGATAAAAAAATGGTGAGAAAACGCAATTTATCTGATTTGCTTCGAGACGAGGCCGGATCGCTCGACGATTCGGAGGACAATGCGCCTGCGGCTGAGCAGACGATCGATGTTTCTGCCGAACTTGCCGAACCTGCCGAACCTGATAACGAAAGCGCGATCGAACCTGCCCGCCGTTCGCAGCCCACAAAGGCCGACCTGCAAGCGATCGCCACAGATTTGACAGTCGAACTGGAAGCAGTGCGCGATCGCGAGCAGCAGCTTGAACAAACCATTGCCGACCTCAAAGTCAAGCTGGAATCGTATCAAGCCCAGCAGTCCGAGATCGAACAGCTTCGCGTTCAGCTTCAGCAGCAGACCGATCGCCTCCAGCAGCAAGCCGACCAGTCCGCCGAACTTGCCCAAGTTCAACAGCGGCTCGAAGCGGAACAAGCTCAAACGGCGCAGCTTAAAACGGAACTGGAAGCAGCCAAGCAGCTTGTCTTGAAGCTCAGCGAGGCGAACAGCAAACCACAGGCCAAGCCAGAAGCCAAGCCACAGGCCAAGCTAGGAGCCAAGCCAGAAGAGAAACCTGTCGATCGCCCTGCTCCCACGTCCCAACGCGCTCCCTTGCAGGCAAAGCCGCTCCCCCAGCGTGGCGGCGCGATCGCGCCTGCGCGTCCAAATATGCAGCCGCGCCCCCATGTACCCATTCGTCCGATCGCTCCTAACAACGTTCCATACATGCCATCCGAGGGCGACACCCGCCTAACTGATGCCGATATCGCTGGGTGGATTGACGCAAATCCGCTTGTTTTTGACATCTTTCCTATGGGAGAGGTAGCGCGAGAGAGCGATCGCTACGCTACAGATTGCATTGAAGCTGAAATCGCAATTTGCTGAAGTTTTTGGCGAATTGCGATCGTTGTCCAGCGTTTATGATGATGCTTTATTTCTTACTCTCTCTAGATGTAAGGGGTGTGGATGTGAACAAAACTTGTTTCGATCGCTTTTCTCAAGGTCTTGCAGCAACCGTGCTGCTAACGGGCGTGGTCGGCATGGCCGGAACTGCCCAGGCGGAAACGGTTGCTTCTGCCGCTGCTTTGCTCGAAGATGCTTCAACGGGTGCAGTCGTCTCGACGGGTACGATCGCGCCGCAGGAGCCGTCGCTGTTTGCCACAGAAGGATTTAGCCCAGAGGCGATCGTGGCGCAAACCGCTCAGCCAACGCCGCTTGATTCGCCCAGCCAGCTACCGCCACCCGGACAGCCTGTTCCCGGTCAGCCCGATCAGCCTGGTCGCACAGGCGCACCCACGCCACTTCCGCCTACGACTACACCGCCGCCCACATCTACACCGCCCGCAACCCCACCGCCCACAACCCGCCCTGCTCCGCCGCCTCGTCAAGATGGTGGGGTTCAACCGGGACGCGCTACTGCAACGGGTGCAAGCTATGTCGGTGCAGGTTTCAACATTGGCATCGGTGAGGGTGACAGTGCGGTCGGAGACGGCAGCTTCGCGCTCTTTAGCAAAATTGGCTTGACGCAACTTCTCTCGATTCGTCCGGCTGTGCTGTTCTCGGACGACGTGACCTTCTTGGTTCCGGTCACGTTCGACTTCATTCCGCTGATCACGCCTGCCACTCGCGACGTGGGCGAAGCCGTTGGCCTGCGCGTCTCGCCGTATGTGGGTGGGGGAGCCGCGATCTCAACCGGAGATGACAGCAGCGTTGACTTTCTGCTGACGGGCGGCGTTGATGTTCCCGTTAGCGATCGCCTTACGGCCACCGCTCAGGTGAACGTCACATTTGTTGACAACACCGCTGTTGGCCTGCTGCTCGGCTTGGGCTACAACTTCTAGATTCATCCGCTCAAATAGATTCATCCGCTCAAAGGTTCAACAGGCGATCGCCCCAGTGCGATCGCCTATTTTGTCATGGAGATGTGGCGCGATCGTGTCCTGTGCTACTCAGCAATTTCAAGGCAACTGTCACAATCGCTAGACTGAAGACGAATGATTTTTGACGAGACGGCATGATTTCTGAACTTTCTCAAGCGCTGGCCGCGATCGATTTGCCAGCGGACTGGATCGGGTTGCGAGCGGTGAAGTCTGCGATCGGGATGACAACAGTACGCGACGGGTTGCCGCAGCGCAACGGGCGATCGCACAGTCAGGGCGTAATGGTTGAGGTGTTGGCAGAGGGACAGATCGGCTACGCGGCGGTGAATTCGCTGCGCCTGCCGGATTTGCAAGCTGCCGCTGAAACGGCCTATCGTCAGGCGATCGCCGCCAGCAAATGGGCGATTTTTCCCACGTCCACAGCGGCGCGTCCGCGAGTGGTCGGCCAGTATGCTTCCTCAGTTCAAAAGCGCTCGATCTGCTCAGTCCCGGAGAAATCAATGAAATTTTGGTCGCGGTT
>JAAUTJ010000006.1 GCA_012031475.1 Leptolyngbyaceae cyanobacterium SM1_3_5
TCGAAAATTTGGGTTGATGTCTGAGGAGTTTCTCCTGTTGAAACCCAAACTTCTAGAGAGGGATAGTGTTTCGCAAGCTGAGCCGCTGCTTTTTCCCGATTGGGATCGCCGCCTAACGTTAAGATTGCCTGAGGCTGAGGCGCTTGATTCGCGGCGATCGACAAGCGGACTGCAATCAGCAGCAGCACACTCGCCAGCACCGCCGCTGAACCGATCACCGCCCACTGCAAAAACTTGAGCCGACGCTTTTTCACAGGCAATCTGCTAGCGCTTACGAGAAGAGATTACGCTCCATCTTCGCGCAAATTTTGCGGTAAAGAAAGGCTTTTAGGCGACTAGCGATCGCCTTGCTACACACATCATCACCAGCGCTCCTTCGATCGAGTGCGGATCACGTCCGGTCAAGCGTTGAGCAAGCCGAATATTCCACGACTGCTTGCCGCGCTCGTTCTGCAAAATTTCTGCCCCAACGCTCATGTTGTGCGGATACAAATTGACCGTGAATCCCATTGGCTCCAAGATGTTGCAAAAGAATGCTGCCGTCACGCCATCGCCTGGAATGTGATGCGCTTCTGTCGCCTGACACCAATATTGTTCTTCAGCCGTTGAATGCCCGCCGCGCTTGAGCAGGCGATAAATCGGTAGTCGCAAATTCCAAATGGCGCTCGCGATCCAGCGGTTGCGCCACATCGTCTGCTGCAAATCTTGATCGGTGACAAGCATTCCGCCCGGACGCACCAGCCGCGCTGCCTCGGACAGCATTTTCGCCATGTCGTCACAGTGATGCAAAGCCGCATTGAGAACGACTAAATCGGCAAAGCCCGACTGCAACGGCAAGGCTTGAGCATCCGCCAAAATCGGCTCGTATCCAAGTTCTCGTGCGATCGCCAAACCTCCCGGTGAAACATCAACGCCGAGCAGCAGCTTGGGCACACCGACTCGATCGCGCAGGGAAGCATAAACATTACCAGGAGCGCAGCCAATATCAACCACAACTTTATCTTGCCAACGACCTGTAACCGCAAACCAGCGGTCTTGAAAATTGCGATCGCGATGCACAACTGCTAAATAACTTCTGGCCCATTCAGGATGGCCGAAATAGTAGCTGTTAGCAGTCAGACTATGCGAAGTATTTTGAATGGGAAAAGAGAGGATATTATCTTCCCATTTCGCGGTTTCAAGAAACTTTGGATCGATGTAAGTTGCTGTTTGCATTGATGTTCAGGTCAAAGGGTGACAACTAAAGATTGAGACGAGATAGTTTCTTTTTCGCGATCGATTCATAAGCGGGAATTAAGCTTTGGGCGATGGTGTCCCAGGAATAGTGCGACTGGGCAAAACGGCGTCCTCGATCGCCAAGTTCTTGCCGCAGTTTTGGATTGGAAAGAAGCCGAGCGATCGCTTCTCCTAACTGTTTTAGGTCGCCCTCCACAACAACTCCGGCGTTTGCAGCAGAAATATCTGAAGCAATTTGAACTCCGGGCGTGATGATCACAGGTAAGCCACAAATCATGGCTTCTGCAACCGCAATCCCAAAGTTTTCGGAATAAGAAGGCAGCACAAAACAATCAGAGCCTTGCAGCAAAAGATCTTTCTGTGACCCTAACACCAATCCTGTAAATGAAACTCGATCGGTGAGCGAGAGATCGATCGCAAGCTGTTTTAGCTGCTCGACATACTCCGATTCACCTGTGCCAGCCATCAACAGATGGAACTGATAATTTTGCACCTTTAACTCATACAGAGTTTTTAGCAGCAAATCAGGACGTTTTTTGTAGTGCAGACGCGATAGAAATAAAATAATTGGCGTCTCAGCCGGAATTTGATAGTGTGCCCGCAGTTGCGATCGCGCTTCGGAATTGGGGACAGGCGTATGAACGCCCAAAGGTAAGGTTAGCGTTTGGCGTTTGAATGCCGAACTGCCGCACTTCGCTGGCTTCCTCATCAGTTGTGCAGTGAATCGCCGCCGCAGCCGTCAGATTCCGCCGCTCAATCAATGTTGAATACACCTGCTTCTTCAATTTTGATTGCGCCAATGCCCAGGGCGTAAGCTGTCCCATGACGCGAATGGTGTAGGGGACTCGATGCCAGCGAGCGATCGCAGCCGCACAGGTGGGCGCATAGGAAAACAAATAGTGATTGTCCAACACGTCATAGCCGGGAATGTGATTCCAGCACCAGCTTGTCAGCGCTTTCGAGAAGATAAATTCTTTTAGCGCAGGCGGATTGAACGGCAAAAACCAAACTGGAACCGAATCGATCGAACTGGTTCCAAATTGATAATCATCTCGCTGATTCAGCGGCACATCAAGCGGATCAGGATGATCAAAATTCGTGGTAGCAATTTCGGCATCGACGCCCGCATCGCGAAGCGCTTTGACTAAATTCAACGCCACTTGAGGCGGGCCACCCAAGGCCGGACTCAGACCCGGAATCACATGCAAAATTCTCATAATATCAAGCTATCTTTTAGAGGTGAGATTGCGAAAAACAATCAGCGCGATCACAGGCAAAATTGCAGTGGTGAGCCAGAACATGCTTCGCATTGTGATTCCCGCTGCAAAAAATCCCAGCGCATAAACCACCAGCGCATAGTCAGATTGCTGACTCATTGCCATGCGATTCCACCAGGCTGCTAGCGCTCCGAAAAACAGAGACATGCCGATCGCCCCAAACCAACCCGCCATCATATAGCTTTCGCCCACGTAGGTCGCTGCCACCGTGTAGCCTTCAACGCCCATAATCTCTTCAATGCTGACGCTCAAGCCTTCGGGTTTGCTGGGCAGCAGAGCGCGGGGAATCGGTCGAACCAGCGACCAGGTAATCACTTCAATTCCCAAAACGGATGCCGCGCTGGAATAGCATCCATCAGGGGCGCGATCGAAGATAAGTTGTAGTCAACGGCCAAAGTCGATCGCGTTTCGCCGCTGGCATAAACTTGATTGTTGACGTAGTTGCGAAGTCCCATTGTGCGGAACTCCAGCATGTGATAAGAGCCATAAATGGCAATAAAACCTGTTAGCAAAACAGGAGTGATTGTATTAATAAACGTGTTGCGAGGCAGCGTGAGCAGATAGCTCATTAACAAGGTGGCAAGGTGAGCGATAAAAACATTGCGGGTTCCGCTGGAAAATGCCTGAAAGATGACCAGCGAAAAAATCGTCATCATGATGACAAACTGCCAGAGGGGAAACGACTGGCGGCGATTCCAGACCACTGCTGCAAGGGGCGGAATCACATAGGAAAGCAGGCTTAATTCTGTGAGTAGACTAATCCAGCCGCCGATTCGACCGCGTGCCCAAGGTTCTGAAAAGCGCGGACCAATCATTCCTTCAATCAGGGCGATCGGATTGAACTGAACCGCCATCAGCATGTAAAGATAGGCCAGAAATGCACAGAAGATGAAGACCCAAAACAGCGTTGAATTAGAAATTTCTTCCAGGGTCAGCCAGCGCGATTGAATGCGAGTTGGCGCGACTAAGTGGCGTCCGATCACTAATCCTGCTACTCCCACCAGCACAAGATTAATCGCATTCGCAGTTTGAGCAAGGTTAATTAAGCTGTTAAATTCCTCTTGTGGAAATAGAAATTCCGCCAAAGTTAAGCCATACAAACCAATGACGCAAAGCAGATCCGTCCGAAATAGATTGCGTAGCCCTTTGCGGCTGTCAAACCAAACGCTGACGAGAAAAGCAACCCCGATCGCGATCGCCGCCGCCCGCGCCATCGTTGACGGCGTTTCCTCAGCCGAATAGAGGCTATAGGCGATCGCAACGCCCGCCAGCAAGCAAGCCGTGCCTGCTACCGAGGGAGCGGGTGGGAGACTGAGCGATTGCTCCTCTTCGTACTCTTCGTACTCTTCATATCCTTCGTGTTCTTCGTACTCTTCGTACTCTTCGTACTCTTCGTACTCTTCATACTTGTCTAACCACACCATCGATCGCCACCCTCCCCGGTTTACATCGGTTAAATCGATCGGCTCACGAAAGAACTGCTGACAGCCGCTTCCATTGTCTGAATCAGTTCTTTCGCTTTCACATCCCAGGTCAAATGCTGCTCAATCAAATGCTGAGCATTTTGCCCCATTTGCATTCGCTGCGCGGGATTGCTCAGCAGCCGATCGATCGCTTCAGCCGTTGCTTCGATCGATCGGGGCGGAACGGTGTAGCCCTGTGTGCCGTTTTCAACAACATCCGTAATTCCACCATCGTCACAGCAAATAATCGGCTTGCCAGCGGCCATCGCTTCCAGGTAAACAGTCGCAAACGGTTCATCCCAGCCGACCAAGGCGAAGCAGTCTGCCCACAGCATTTCCTGCAACACGTCCGAATGCGGCTGCTTGCCCAGTAATTGAATGGCGGCTTGATGGGTCGATCGCGCCACAGATGCTTGAATTGCGGCTTCGGCGGGACCAGACCCGATGATTCGCAAAATTGCGTTCGGATATCGATCGGCCACGCGATCGAACGCTTCGATCAAAACGGGAATGCCTTTGCGTTCGGCAAACAAAGCGCAGGCCAGCAGAATTACTTTGTCTTTCAGCGCAGCGGGGCGCGGCGTCGATCGCAGTTCTGGAGGCGGCAGGTGAACGCCATTATGTGCAACTTGAATTTTGACCTGCGGAAACAGCGTACCCAAATTGGTTGCCATCCGCTGAGAAACCGTCAGCATCACCGAGGCGCGATCGAGACGTGCTGCATCGCCGCCTTGCGCTGAGGATAGCGATCGCAGTCGGCAATCTCATCAAAATCATGCTCCTGCACGATCAGCGGCAGGCGGAATTGCGCGGGCAGTTGAGCGACCAGCCAACCGTTCGGTAGGGAGTGATGGCAGAAGATCACATCCGGCTGGAACGAGTCGATCGCCGCGCAGAGTTTGGGCAGTGCCGATCGCGCCGCCAACCGCTGATAGGGAAGCGGATTTTTGTACGCCCACTGTTTGAGCGGCGGAATTGGGTAGTACAGCCAGCGCGGATAGTGCGCCTCCACGCCGTCCGGCCAAGTGTAGCGATTGGGGCAGTTTGGCGTAGGCTTTGGCTCCGGTCGTTTTGGCGATCGCTTGGGGAACCCAGGAGGTGAAGGAAATCACCTGCAAATCCACGTTCTGACGAGCGATCGCCTGCGCCTGAGTCAGTGCCCAAGTGCCCATCAGCGGATTATCCGGCTTGGGAAAATAGGACGCGAGAAATAGAATCCGAAAGCGTCGAGCAGGCATGGGCAGAACTGGGGAAAACGGACTCTAAAGATTTCTTCTGGCGATCGCTGCATGATCCGCAAGTTTTTGGCAAGCCTCGACCCAGCGTTTTGCCCCGGCTTGCGGTGTCCAGGCTTCCGCTTTTGCAAGCGAGGCTCGACTGGCAGCGGCGAGCGCGTCCGGCTCGCAATACCGCGCCAAGGCCGCATACAGCGCCTCGACATCGCCCGCAGGCGCGATCGCCCCGTTGATTCCCGGTTCCACCAAATCGGCAGCCGCGCCGACCGCATCCGAGCAAACGATCGGCAATCCGGCTCCAAGCGCTTGATTGACCACAACTCCCCAGCCGTCATAGCGACTGGGCAGCACAAAAATATCCGCTTGCTGAAAAAACTGCGGCAAATATTCGGGATCTTGAAATCCGGCATAGTCGATCGACTGCTGCGTTTGAGGTGAAATCGATCGGATCATTTCCGGCAGTTCCGCCTCACGTCCCACTAATAGTAATCGCGCATTCGTACCAGCTTGAATGAGGCGATCGAAGGCTTGCAAGAGCAAATCCACGCCTTTGCGCTCGATCATCTGTCCACAAAATAAAATCGTAATTGGATCGTGAGGACGCTGAACGGCAATTTGAAAATCCGCCAGATTGCAGTAGTAAGGAATGTTGAAGATCGAGTGATTGGGAAAGCGCTGCTGATAGTCCTGCTTGGCACGAGAACCGATCGCGGCGATCGCGCTACATTGATTCAACGCCTGAGCAAAAAAGCTTTGTAGTTTGCCTTTGATTCCACTCGAAGTCCCAACAATCTTTTCGCCCCAAAACACGCAGGGAACTCGACGCGCATAAACCCGCAAAATAAGCTGTGAGACGAGATTTTGATAGCCGTTCAAAACCACAACATCAACATCGCGCAAGTTGGGCAAATGCAAATTAAAGTGAAACCGCGATCGCCCCCACGCCAAATGAAATCCGGGCAGCACTTGCTCATAGGATTGCAGCGGCTTTTGCGTCCAGGGAGAATCAGCGCAGCCCGATTCTAAGTAATAAGCTTGCAGATTAACTTCTGGGCAGCAAGAGAGCGCCTGAAACAAATCTCGTTGATAGGGAGAGGGAACGATCGAGTAGAAGACGATTTTCAGTGGACGCATGATTCTTCCTGGACGAGGATCAAGTTTTGCAGCACGATCGCGAGGCAATTAAAGCTGAGATTCGATCGCTTTTTTAATCATCGGATAGCCGCTGATATACATGCGATGTCGCACATTTCCCACAAAATGGCGAACTTTGATCGGCTGATAATCTGCGTCTGATTCCCAAAACCACATGCCCCGATTGTCAACCACATAAGATTCAGTGGGAAGCGGACGAGCCTGAGCCGCCGTCATCAGCACATCGCAAATCGTTTGCTCCGGGAAGTAGTCAGGAACATCTGGAGACCAACCTTCTAACAAAGCGTTGCAAAGCTCGATCGACATTGAATGCTGCGGAATAAACAGGACACCCGCATTGAAATCTTTGGTCAACTTCAAATTAAGCTGACTGGCTCGTTTTGCAATCCAATCAGACACGCAGTAAGCATTCTTTTCAACAAAGAAACAGCCAGCGCGATCGCGAATGCACTGAATAATTTCATCAGGAGCTTGAAAGACCAGCACATCCGGGTCAGAAAACAAGATGTCGCTTTTCTGCTGTAGCGCTAGCTTCAAAACCAAAAGCTTACCAAATTTGTGAAACCGATAAAAGCTGTCGATCGACTGATGAGAGATCGCAGAGGAGCCGCGAAACACATTCTTCCACGCTGTTGATCTTTCCGGCTGGAAACAGCTTAGAGAAGCTACTTCTTTCAGAATCGGCAACTTCTCCATCCATCACAACCTGAAGCGATGGCTTTTCATCCAAAAAACTCAGCCAGGTGTAAGCCGTCCACAGCGCTTCAACAAAGGTTTTGCGCTGGGTGAGAACAACCAGCAAAGTACCACCTGTTGCAGTTTCCACCGGAGGCAAACTATAAATCCAATCTTTGATTGGGTAAGGAAAGTTTCTTTGCACTCTCATCACCTGAGTACCCAGCTTTCTTCTGATCGAGGGCGGAAGTGTCTGAATCATTTAATGAGTTCCTGATAGTGCTTGAGTAGACTGGGCAAGAATTTGAAGTTGACTCGATAGCTGGGATAGCTGCCAATTTGAACGAGAGGCGATCGCTTCAGAAAACGCTGCGAGTTGTTGAGGCTGTTCTAGAAAAGTTTGAAGAACAGTTGCGATCGCCTCCCCTGTTACTTCTGGCAAAACTTTTCCATTCACACCATCGGCTACAACTTCTCCACAGAACTTGGAAGCAACGAGGGGAAGTTTCCAGGCTTGTGCTTCAAGCTGCGTTAAACCGAAGCCATCTGAAAGGGTGGGAAACAAAAACACATCGGCTTGCTGATAATATTGCGCCGTTGTGCTGCGCGGAACCGAGCCAATCCAGCGAATATTATTGCTTATCGTTGCTGATGGCGTAATTTCTGATCGTCCGACTAACCAAAACTCGATCGGCTGATCTTTAAGCTTTTCTGCCGCTTCCAATAGCGCAGCAATCCCTTTACGCAAAATGATTTGTCCGAGAAACAATAAGCGCAAGGGTCGCTCATTCGAGAACTTCTCAGGATAGGTACGCTGAAACGATCGCGCTGCTTCTGGCGGACTATAAACCAGCGGAATAACTTCAATTTTCTCCGCTGCAATTCCTGCTTGCTGCAATGCCTGTCGCGACCAATTAGAGTTGACTATGATGCGATCGACTACTTCACATTCTGCCTTCCAATTCTCCCAGTAGGAAGGTGGCACAGGTTGCCAGCCTGGAGCTAAATCAGGATGCTTTTGCTGTTCTCGAATTACTATTTCTTCTTCGACCAAACCCGGATCAATTTGTCCTAAGACTGTGGACCAGCCTTGCGACTTAGCGTACTTGAGAATTTCTAAAGCGGCATAGCTGTAGGTAAAAAGAACGGGTTGAGTGTTCGTGTGGGAAAGTTTGGTTGCGATCGCTTCAAGCTGCTGAATCGCTCGATTTTGGAACCACCGATTACGAGCAATCATCCGCTCCCATTCGCTTGCCTTCTGTATCTTTTGGCTTAGTTCAAACTGAAGCAAACTAGATGTGAAGGCTTGTACTGAAGCCGTTTCTAAATCCGAGTGAAAGCGATCGCGCAAGCTGCGAAATGTTGCACCAGGAAGTGCATTGAAAAGCGATCGAGGTGGAATCCAAGCATCCGTAATCAGCGTAGTGAGTTGATTGGCTTGGTGGAGCGATCGAGCGATCGCATAGTGTTCTCGCGCTCCAATTTGACAGCAAATCCAAGAATTCATAGCACTTCCAAAGTAGGAATATCAGAAGTTCCGTTGCGTCGCAATCGCAGGTAGGATAAAAGTGAGCCAGAAGAAACCGTTTGGCGCTGATGATGTTGCTGGCGAATTAATCTTGGAATCGCGACTAATCCACTTAAAATTCCGTTCCAGCGTTGATGTCGCATTAGCCAAGAAACGCGGCTCAAACACTGCATTCCCCCTAGCCACCATAAGCTTGCAGGGTATCTAAGATAGGCGAGTAATGCTTGATTTGCAATGCTAGCTGCGGTAATTTTAGGATTGTTATGATGTTCTAGTTTTGTGTCATGAAATACTCTTAGCCACGCAGTTTGTACCACTCCCCAGCCTAGGTGATGCAGCCGCAGCGAAAGATCAGTTTCCTCCATGCCATAGGCAAGCGGAAGCTGTACATATCCTTTGGTTTGCAGGAAAACATCTTTACGATAGGCACAGCCACAACCGACAAAATCTGCCACCCAAGCTGCCGTGTACTCATCCGAGACAATCGTTTCGTTTTGATGAAAGATGGCAGAACCGATCACAGCTGCTTTGGGAAAGATTTCAAATAGGCGGAGTAGCCGATCGAAATAATCTGGATCGATCGGATAGGAATCATCATCAAAGCTAGCAACGATCGCATTTTTAGCGCGAGCGATCGCCAAATTTCTTCCTCCTCCTGGCCCAACTTGAACGGTATTTTTAAGGATAACAATATCCTTAAATTCGCTTTGAGTAAGGGCTGATTCAGTAATAGAATCATTGCCGTCAATATGAACAATAATCTCATCCGGTCGAGGGCTGCACTGGTGAATTTGCGCTAAAGCTTCTAGAAGTGCATCCGGACGCTTATAAGTTGGAATGACAGCGGTTAGATTACAGGTATTCATTGCTGTTAAAGTTCAGCTTTTTGTTGTAGTTGTTCGCAATTCGAGTCATCGCGATAGCGGATCACTTTTGCAGGAACGCCGACAACGATCGCTTCGGCAGGAACATCTTTTGTTACTACGCTACCCGCGCCAATCACCGCATCATTGCCAATTGAAACACCTTTCAAAATCGTGACGCTTGCCCCAATCCAGACGCGATCGCCAATCCGAGTAGGTTTAGAAATCAAGGGCTGTGCTAGCGGCGGTAGACCTGCTTCAATGCTGTGATCGTGGTCGGTGATGTAGCAGCCAGGACCAATCGCGCACTCTTTCCCAGTGGCGATCGATAAGGAAGCATCAATCAACGTATTGCGATTGATGTAGGTATTCGCGCCAATGTGAATTTTGGGATGGGGCAGTGATTCGCCACTACAAATTAAAGTGACGCCGCGATCGAGTGAGCAACCTTTCATAAGATAAATATCGCGAAAGTTGCGAGGAATTTCGATGTCGCGCATCCAAATATATCCCTCCATTTGCACTCCAGCTAAGCGGTAGAAAAAGTTGCGCCAGCGGCTTTTAATCGCTTCGAGAATCCGAATCATAGAGACATCAGTAAAGGTTTTAATCAGAGCCAATTATGCGGTATAGCTTAATGTTGCGCTCCCAGAATTTGAGCAACAGCGCTAAGTTTTCCAGTCAAAACAGCAGGAAGCGATCGCCATCCCTTGCCAGTTTGAAGCAGTGCTGCGATTTCAAATAGCTGTAAAACAGCAAGCTTCCAATAATCGCAAAACTGCTGACGCTCCAGAATTTTCGTCATCACAAAATGACGGTTCACGAGTTCCATTTCGGCTAATACGCCTGAATGATTCTTATGATCACCGGGTTGGCTATCGTGAAAAATTCGAGCCGTGCGAGCATTGGCAAGCTTCCACTGTTTACCGACCGTCAGCGAAAGAGTGACATCTTCCATCAGCGAATAGCCGATGAAGTTTGAAGAAAAAAGTGGCTGAGGCAAGGCTTCACGTCGGTAGAGTGTACAGGTCGTATTGAGCCATTCAACCGGAACAATTTCAGGCAAATCTTCGCGATCTTCTGGAAGTAAATTCAAAGCAGGGCCAATACATTTTCCGGCATAGCTTGCTTCTGTTTTGCCATGAAGAAGCTGAAATAAACTGCGGCTAATCCGTCCGGGTGGCAAATATCGTTGATTGGTGATCATGGCATTGACACCACCCATTTTTACGTCGCGATCGAGTGCTGCCCAGAGCCGCGCTAAACATTCAGCCTCTAACAAAATGTCGTCATCCATCAACCAAATAAAATCTTGCGTTGCATAGTCGATCGCTTGATTTCGCTGAGTCGCTGCGCCAATTTCGATCGCTCGATAATATTTAATCTGTGTTGTAAGACCAGAAATTTGGCTATGACAAATATCTTTTGTTTGGTCGTCCTCAGAGCCATCGACAACAATCATTTCGATCGGCTGTACAGATTGTTGAGCAAGACTGTGAAGTGTTCTGCTAAAGACAACAGAACGATGACGGGTGGGAACGATCGCAGAAATTGGCAGCGTGTTCATTTTCTAATGCCCTTTGTCAGATAGCTTTCAAGCGGATTCTTAACTAGCTTAAATTTTGCATAGGATTTGAGATAACTTTTAGCAGCCTTTAATCGATCGACATATTGAAAGTGATACTGGATGTATAAAGCATCAATTAGTGACCACTCAAACTCAGCCCTTTTATTGCAGTGAAAGGCTAATTTTTCTGCTGTTTCGATCACCTCTTGCCCATCGTTTTGAATCAAATGCATCCGAATCGACTGAACACCCCTACCAAAAACTCGATCGCTTGCGGGATTTCGCAGCGACAAGCTCACAGGCATTTCTGACCAGTAACAAAGCGGCTTCGGTGCAAAATAGAAATCATCTTCAATCTGTAGGGAACGACAATACTCCTGCAAGCCTGCATCCACAACTTGCGATCCGACTTGCAGATTGGTTTGCATCGAAGTTTTCCAAAATAAACCCCCGTTTGAAGCGCCTTCAAGCAAGAATAAATAGGCGTAAAGTTCGTAAGGAGTATAAAGTCGGGCGGTAAACCAATCTCCGCGAGTTGTTCTTCCGGTTGGCTGAGACTGCTGCTCGGTCTGAAGCCAGATCTCCTGGTTTCGCATAAGTAAATTAACAGATTTCTCCTTTAATAAAGCGATATTTTCTGATAGATAGGTTGGCATTAACCAGTTGTCATCTTCCAGCACACAAGCATAGGTTCCACCGACCAGTTCTTGTGTCGTAAAGGCTCGATCGAGATTACCTGCGCTGCCTAAATTCTTAGAATTGGGACTGTAGAGAATGCGATCGTCTTCATAGGATGCAGCGATCGCGTTTGCTTCTTGTGCTGGAGAATCATCCATCACTAGCGCTATCCAGTGGGGGTAATCTTGAGCGATCAAACTATCAAGCGCCCGCTTCAATAACTGTGGACGCTTATAAGTGGGAACTCGAACTTCACATCGTTCCATATCGTGCTTTAAGCTTGCTATTTCCATATCGATCGCCTCAGTTGTGCAACGTACTCGGCTCCTGCAAAGCCAACGGCTTGATAAGCTAGACGATAAGTTTTGGGAGCAACATGCTCTGAGGGCAAGAAACTGGGATGCTGCTGCTTCAGGCTGGCAGCAACTTGAGCCGCCCACTGCTTATCCCAGTCATAGATTCGTCGTGCATATTCAAATCGTGCTTGATTAATGGCATCTTGTCGAACGCTACAAAGTTGATTGCTTGAAGATAGATGAGCTTCAATTGCATCTTGAATTCCTAAGCGATCGCGATAGATTTCTGCAATCTTCCGACGAGTCACCGTTCCACTACACCACCAGCGGTAAACGGCTCCTGCTTCTGAGCAGTAAGCGAATTGTTTATCTGCCATCAGCAAGCGAACATACAGGTCATAGTCCTGGCAATGCTTCAAGTCTTCGCGCCAGCCGTTAATATCAACGAGAGCTTGTTTATTAAACAGCAAACCGCCTGTTTGAGGAAGTTTCCACTGAATTGCCAGCAGCCAAAGATCGTGGGGAAGCGGAAGATTCGCTAGCGCTGGAGGCGTATGAATGATTTCCTGCTGCTCAAGCTCTTCAGTAATGTGAGGGCTGTAAATAACTTCGGTATCTGGGTTTTGAACTAAAAATTCAATTTGTTTTTTTATTTTATTAGGCAGTAGATAATCATCGGCATCGAGATATTGAATCCACTCGCCTGTACTAAGGTTAAGCAGTCGATTTCGAGCAACGTTACCGCCTTGATTTTTCCCGGTTTCCCAGCGGATTTGCTCGCCAAAGCTTTTGATAATCTCCAAACTCCGATCGGTTGATCCATCATCAACGACGATCACTTCCTTGTGCGGATAAGTTTGATTCAATGCACTTTCGATCGCTTGGGCAATCCATCGATCGGCGTTGTAGCAGGGAATCAGAATGCTGACAGTCGGTAGCAAATTCATCAATTTAATTCTTAAAGCTAGCGAACACGAAGCTCAGTCCATTTTCCAGCGGCGACTTGCTGAATGTGTCTGGTATAGTTGCCGCGCTCAGATAGGATGCGTTGAATTGCTCCCATACACTCAACTCTATCTCTCCAATTTCTAAATTTTTGCTCTTCATTTTGATCCCCAAGCGATTGAGATATATTGAGGTTGAGAAAACGCCTAAGCTTGGAAACCAATTGCCATTGCCAAGTCCATTTCAAGGGCAAAGAATTACCGCTGTATTTATAGGTGAATAAGAAGGGATCAACGCCGAGCGTTCCTGCTCCAACGGTTCTACAAAGAACTTTAAGATAGTTAATGTTTAAGCGCTCTACTTGAATTGCATGGTGAAGTTGAATGCCAGGATGATGGGCACATTGATAACCTAAACAATAAAATAAACAGGAAAGTTCCAGATCTTCGCAAGATACTTTCATTTCTTTGCCGCGTTGAGCATCATTAAAGAATTGATACCCATTATCTAAACAGTCCCGCAGCGGTTTAACCCGGAAGGTTGAACCAGCACCAGCAATAAATGGCGTTTGTCCAACTATCAGTCCATCTGCATCCTGCTTCTCGATAGTCTGAAACCAAGGCTGGGAACAGCTATAACGACTACTGACCCAACCGAACCATGAAGGAAGAGGTTGATCGGTGAAAATATGGTTTGAAGAAGCAACAATGCCTACGGTTGGGAATCGATCGAAAATTTCGATCGTATGACGAATAAACCCAGGTTCGATAAAATTATCATCATCAATGATGCTGATGAATTCTCCTTGTGCTGCATCAACTCCTTTCAAAAACGCATTGATTTTGCCAAGTCGAGACTCTAACAGCACCCGTCCATTCAGGTTAAGACGCTGTAGAGTAGAAGTCGCAATTTCTGAGGTGCGATCGCTTGATGCATTATCAATCACCAGCACTTCAAAGCAATCTCTAGAAACGTCAGTTTGGGTAGCGATCGCCTCCAAAGCCTGCTGAATTGTTCTTTGCCCATTGTGAGTGCAAATTAGGAGCGTAATTTTTGCTTTTTGCATAAGAGCCTATGCGAGAAAAATTTGATTTTGCAGAATATTGTTCTTTAGCTTTTCCAGCTGCTCTAGCACCTGTTCCTCTAATTCTTCAATTTTAAGTGAATGGCTGAGACTAGGTTTGGAGCTTCGCAGTGCAAGAGCCATCTGCATCCGAATAAGCTGGTATTCAACGTACTTTGGTGGGGTTGCGTTTCCAATCACAGAAGATTTTCTTCTAATTTGAAAAGGCTGGTAGGAAACACCAAGATTGCTTAGCCAATCGTTCCACTTAAATTCAAGAATTCTTGAGTGTGTTTTGATTGCAACCCAAGGCACTCGAAGCGCATCGGCAATAATCGCTCCATGCATCGCTTCAGTAAATAAAATCTCCGTTTCGCTCACTTCTGTTAAAACATTTTCTAACGATTCAGTGGGATCAATGTAGTGGATATCTAGGTCTTCACAAATATGCCGCCATCCGCTGCCATTAATGATGGCTTCCATGTAATGAGGCATATACGATTTTTTATACTTTTTTTGACCAGAAGTAGTAAAAAACTTTTCGGATCAAAATTGCTGCATCTGTAATTGCCAATTTTGAATCAATTTCTAAAGCTTGAGCGGTCAACTTTCCTCGAACAAAATAGACTTTCCAGGTAGAATCGACCTGCGGCTTATCTCCATAACCTGCGCCCGAACCAAAAACAATTTTCTTTTGATTTTTGGGAAGCCGATGATTGAGCAAGGTGCCAATTCCAACGAAAGTGACATCTTCATGCCGAGTTGAAATATTTGGAATTAATTGCGGCCACAGCCAAGGATTCAGTTCATCTCCAAAGTTCTTGGCGCTGAAATGTTTATCTTGCGTTCCATCGAAATAGAAAATATCCATAATCTGTACTTTGAAGTGGTTCCTATCCTTTAATAAAGTTGAGCCGTTTTGTGAGCAATGCTGTCCCAGCTAAGACGATCGCCCATCTCTCCCGTCAACCGTTCTAACTCATTTAAATTAACCTCGGTACTTTTCTCGATCGCCCGCAACAATCCTTGTTCTTCATCCGCCTCATAAAGCAGCCAGTCCGCTGTACCGATCGTTTCAGGAATGCTGCCCAATCGCGGTGCAATAATCGGCTTGCTGTAAGACATTGCTAACACCAAACTTCCCGATGTCAAGATATTTTCAAACGGTAAAATAACGACATCCGCAGCACTGAAATAAACCGGAATCGAATTATCTTTGACAAAGCCAGGGTGAAGAACGGCTCCTTTTGTTGCTGCAACCTGTTTAACTAACTGCTGTTCATAAGCATCATCGAGTGGTTTTCCAGCAATCAGTAGCGTATGATTGGCAGTAATTTCTGGATGATCACGCCAAACTTCCAATAGTCGCTCGATGCCTTTATACGGGCGGAGCATTCCTAGGTTTAAGTAAATCTTTCCTGTTGGAGGTAAACCTAAAATTGCCTTGGCTTCTGCGCGATCGATCGCTTCTTCATAAATTGTGCGGTAATGTCCATGCGGAACGACTGTCGCTTTATCAGGATTGAATTGATAGAGCTTAGCAAGTTCCGATCGAGCGGCTTGATGATGGACGATGATGCGATCGACCAGTTTTACAAGCTGTCGAATTGTCCAAAGTTCGAGTCCAGAGAATTGAGCTTCGTGAGAAAGACGATTGTGAATCGTCCAAACTACTTTAACTCCTGAAAGGCGAGTGATCAGAATATCAGTTAAAAACTTTAGTGAATAGATCGATCGCTTCAGCCAATTTCCTCCTTTATTGTAAGGATTGATCCAATGTAAATGTAGGGCTTGAATTGGAAAAGCACAGTCCTTGATAGCTCGAAAAATTGGAAAAATGCGACGATATCCGGTTGGAAAATAAACACTAACTTGTTGTTGTAGTGCATCTGCCAACAGCGTTTGGTAAGGATTTTCTACTCGATAGTCCGGCATCATCAGGACTTGAACTGGCAGGGTAGTCGATCGATTCATCCTATCCTTATGCTTTGAATTAGAAGTTTGTTGTTCAAAGGCTCGCAAGCAGCGATCGCTCAACTCTAGAGTCTATGAATTGACAGAGGGTGATGTCCACTTTTTGTTCATTAGTGCTTGTACTAATTTTTGATATCGCTTTTTAGTAGCGGCTGATTTTTTTCACAAAATACTGTAGTGGCGGAAAATCAGCCTGTAATTTTAAGACTGGAGGAAACTCAAATTCACGCACTGCGGCAAATGAAATAATCTCTTGCGAAAACACATTTTTATCTTGAAGTGTCCTCACAATGTAAGCCGATCGCTGACGCTGGTATGCCTCAAGATCAAACACATTCGTGTAGCGATCGAGAATTCCTGCAATGTCCAAGGTAAGTTGTGTTCTCATACATTTCCAGCAGACTGAGCAGTTGCCAGATTCATGGTCTCCCCGCACACAAACATCGAGCGCCTGATAGGAGTCTTCAATCTCAGCCACCTGAAGCGTCTTCTGAACACGAGTGTATTCACTGCCAACAGAAAAGGCTTCTAGCGATTCTGTGGAGAGCAGGGGAAGCGTGATGAGATCGCTATAAGCGTTGCTGTCGGTTTTACCGATAAAGGTATCGGTATAGGTGTAGGCAGAGGCATACAGATAACGCCCAATTCCATTTTGTAAAAGTAGTGCAACTGAAGCATTACGCGGCGTATGAGTTTGCTGAAAGCTGAATCCTTTGTAAAAGGATTGAACGTTAGAATTTACAGCAACAAAGGGAAGGCCAATTCGCTCATCAACCAGAGGTTTCAGAGCCTCATATCGCTTCTTGAACAAAATCTCACCGCCGCCTGCATGAGAACCTACGTTGTTATAAAGAAGATGCGTTAACTGAAATCCAGCAGGCACATCTTTGTTGTAGTGGTGATCGGCCAAAGCAGAAAAAGAATCAATGCCTGCTGAAAATCCTGTTGCGACACCCAGTGCTTTTTGAGACGAAGATTGCACTTCAGACGGATAGATATCGATTAAATGCAGCGATGGAATAATTGACTGCAATATTCGCTGATATAAACCAGAGAGATTGTAGTAGAGTTTCTCAGAAATTACGCCTTCAACATGAATCGCTTCGCCTCGTGCCATTGCTGGAATTAAAAGGGCAACGAGAGGAGCGTCAGCGCGATCGGAAATTAGATCGCGAAATTGCGAACTGACGCTGTACCATAGCGGTTTTGTACCATCAGAAAAGCTGACATTGACCTGATACAAAAAATTGTCATTTTGCTGAGAGATTTCGGGCTTGCTAATTTTCATCTAACTTTCTTTCGCGATTTCAACCTTTCAAGAATCCCTGCTGCAACAAAGTCCGAATTCCTTCGGAATACATCAAGTGACGAATTTTTCCGACATAGTGACGACAAGGAGCGCTGTCAATTCCGCCTTCTAAATGAACTGAATACTCAGGCGGAAGTAGTTCAGTTCCAAATCGGGAACTGCATAGCGCGTAGAGTGTTTGTTCGATCCGCCAGAAGTGCCCGATCGCATCCGGCAATCCTAGAAACTCTTCAATCCAATCGAGGTTGAGAGACGCTTTATGAATCAGTCCTAGCCCAGAATTGAAGCGATCGATTAGCTCAAATCCACACTGCTGTCGAACCGTTTCTGCATTCACGGTGTAAGCACTAGAAGTATCGCCATTTACGCTATTGAGGTGATAGTTTGGGTCTTCAATTCGCTTTAGAAGTTCGATAGGTTCTGCAAAAAACAAAATATCGCTATCAAGCAGCAGCATTCGATCGCTCTCTAGATAGCTGGCAAAATCAAATACTTTGGGCGAAAGCGGATTTGTTTTGCGAAACTCTAAGCAGCAAGGATAATTTGCTAGCTCAGCAAAAACACGAGCGTCAGCGCTGGGGCGATCGATGATGCGAGCATTGGGAAAATGATGTTGAAGCGTGGCGCGATCGCTTTCGGTTAAAGTGCCGTCGTCATGAATACAGAGGGCATATTGGCGCTTGGAATAGTGATAGAACGTCTTCAGCGTCCAAACTAAATTCAGCCAGTCTTTTGCACAGGTAAAGACGTGAATTTCGCAGGCGCGATCGGTTGTGTGGGCGATCGGCTGCGTGTCTAAGATACGAAATCTGACCGTATCTCGATAATAGGCTGTGCCCAAACCATGCTCGTATTTCTGACGAAATTTGAGCATCATTGCTCCTAAAGACATTGAAGGCACTCCGTTGAATGAAAGAAGAATCATCTAGCAGGTTGACAAGGCTTTGTAGTGGGAGCGGTAGCAGGTTGAAAAGCGTTCAACTCCAATCTCGATCGAGGTGTTTAATGATATTCGTTAGCTGAGCAGTACCTTCAAAATTTGCTTGCGCTAATTGCCGCCGACAGCGGCGAAATCCGGTGAGGCCAGCCGCGCCTACGACAAAATTCTAGCCATCCTTTTTCACCTTTACTTCTCGCTGTCAATCACCGACTGGTAATACTCGACAAGCTGAGGGATCGATCGAGTTGGATGCAGTTTGGCGATGCTTTGTTGAGCTTGTTCCTGCATTTCGGTGTGGGCCTGTTCTTCTAGCTGCCAAGCGCGACAAATTCCGTCTGCAAGTGCCGCTGCATCTCCAGGCCGCACTAGAATTCCAGAAACATGATTCTCGATCACCTGCTCAAAGCAGGAGCCAGTAGTCGCAACAATGACCTTTCCCAATCCCATTGCTTCTAAACAAGTATTCGGTAGGTTATCAATCAGCGAGGGCAACACAACAACCTTTGCATTTTGAATGAAGGGATAAAGCTTGTCATGCCGCATCGAATTCAAGATTGTGGTGCGATCGCCAAACTCTTTAAGCTTGTCGCGAACATAGTCGGCCATTGGTTTTCCATCTGGAGAATGACCACCACCACCAATCAGAAAAACGCGCATCTCATCAAATTGCTTTAACACTTCTGGAAGTGCTTCCGCTAAAATATGTACGCCTTTCATCTGCGTCATTCTGCCAAAAAAGAGCAGGTAAGGCTGACCTGCATACTGCTCAAAAATGCTGGTGTCGGAAGTGGGTTGCTCTAAAAAGAAAGGCGTTTCAATTACTTTGACCTCAGGAATGCTGTAGCCTTTTTGAACTTGGCCTGCGACAAAATGCGTGGGCGCATAAAGATGTCGCGTTCCGGTGACAGCAAGCCGCTCCATCAGCCAGCGAAATTTGACGCCTGCCGTTGGCGAAATGCCAGCAGCAGCATCCCAAAAGGGTCGATAGCTTGACATGCGAGTGACAACCGGAATTCTGCGTTCCCAGCGGAAAAATAGTCCGACAGACATGACATTTGCCGCCTGCACAATATCGAATTGAGCGGTTTGATGAATGTGAAGCCATCGCCGCCAAAGACACCAAGCTGCCTTGAAATCTTGATAGGGGTTATAGAGTACTTTGGGAATCAGCGGATCGATGTGATCGAGAATCATCCGGCGATCCCAAAGTGGTACAATTCGATGAACGGTGACACCTTGAAATTCGAGTTGGGCGTTTTCAGTCGATCGCGTAAACACATGGACTTCATGTCCTTGTTCAGCCAAAGCAACGGTGACTCGCCCCAGATAATTCGCCAGCCCTCCTGAATAAGAAGGTTCAGTCACAAACTCAGGCGTAATAAATGCAATTCGCATTGTGCTGTTGGTGGTGGATAATCTATGCAACTTAACTAAATAACTTCTTTAAGGCATTTCGATTCGATCGCGCCTGTTTGAGAAGGCTTTCAAGCAGCATCGGTTCAAGATATTGAGCTAGCAATTTATAAAGCTGTCGCTCTTTATAGGAAAAAGATGGAGAAATTTCTTTTGCGGATTGAAAGCCAGTTTTTGCAATTGCCTCAGCACCGTCTCGATAAGCAAATATTGAATGTTGAAAGAGCGCTCCTGCTAATGCTTTGCGTCGATTTGGAGTGAGCGCTTCAGGAAGATCATTTTCTAGTTGCTTAAACAAGTCCATAAAGACCTGCGCCATAAAGCCAGGAGGTTTGGGTGTACGGGTGATACGATTGAGGTCATTATGGTTGCGATGCTTAAACAGAAAGTCGTTCAGTTTATGAATTCGCACTCCAGCAGCACCTAAGCGAATATGTAGATCAACTTCTTGCGCTCCGGCCAGCCCTTTTCTAAAACCTTTGACTTTTTCTAGAAATTGGCGACGGTGGAGCGGTCCTTCAGTTCCAAAACCGTTTGATAAGCAGTAGATAAACGGATCACATCCATCCGGTGAAGGCAGATTGAGCAGCTTTTTAATCGGACGTTGGGGGCGATCGTCACCAAACAAATAGCCGTTGCAAAATACCAGGTCAGCTTGATTGGCCTGCAAGACTGGAACCTGCGTTTCTAGTTTGTTTGTCAACAGAACATCATCTGCATCCAAAAACTGGATGAACTCACCTTGGCTAAGCTGTAGACCGAGATTGCGAGCAGCACACGCCCCTTGATGGTCGATCTGCTCTAACCGAACGCGATCGCCAAGCGAACGAACTACCTCAACACTGCGATCGGTTGAGCCGTCGTCAACCACAATTACCTCGACATTCGTGTAGGTTTGGTTGAGAGCGCTTTCGATCGCTTCTCCTACATATGGCTTAGCGTTGTAGCAAGGAATAATAACGCTGACTAATGGATTAGAACTACTCATAAACTCTTCCTGCTGTGCTTCTTACTCTTCCGTCATCTGTCTGCGCCAGCAACGCTATCACTGGCTAGAATTCGATCGAGGTTTTCTCTGTCGATCGCACCTGCACTAACTATGTTCAAAAATGCACCTTCACAGCAAATTTTTTGCCGCGAAAGCTCGATTTTAGGAATAATTTGAAGAATATTCCAGAAGGCTAAAATCCTAGCTTTTGCTTCTTTATGCGATCCTCGACTGCTGTGCGTTAAGATATCTTGAATCACTGATTTGGTGATCGAGAGGTAGCGGTAAATGACGTTGTGCTTTGAATGTTTTAGGACAGCCGTATAGTGACCAAAATATTTTGCTGCTAGGCGTTTCACTGAAATGCCGCGATCGGAAATGCTTTTTTCCATGTGATGCCCTTTTGCGCTGGAGGCAACTCCAACCTTAAATCCTGCTGCGCGAATTCTGGCTGCAAGGTCGTCGTCTTCGCCATACATGAAGTAGATCGGATCAAAGCCGCCTGCTTTTTTAAGGGCAGTGCTATTCATCATCCAAAGCGCGGCGGGTACAAAATTCACCTCATAGATGGTTGATAGCTCAGTTTCAGCTTCAAGAAGTGCAGGAGCAAACAGCTTAACGTAGCGATGAAAGCCCTGATGCCAGCTTTGGCTATCATATTGAAGGTGCAGTGGACTAAGAATTCCATAATCAGGATTCGCCGCCGCAACTGCTAACATTTCACTTAGGGCATCTTCCTCAAGCCAAGCATCTTGGTTGAGGAGAAAAACAAACTCTGCTTGGTTGGCCAGCGCCCAGTTGATGCCAATATTGTTCGCTTTACCAAAGCCTAAGTTGACACTAGACTGTATCAATTTAACTTCGGGAAAGTTGTTTTGAACAATTTGATCAGTGCCATCAGAGGAGTTGTTATCTACAACAATGATCGCCGTGCTTACGCTAGATTTGTACAAAGAATCGATGCATTTTCCGATGTATTCTCTCGCGTTGTATGTTACGATCACAGTTGCGATCGTTGGCTGATTTTGCATGATTTCCTCCACAACTTAGTTTCGTGTTACTCAATTAGCCTTTCATTATTTAACAGACTAGACCAAGTCTTTCTAGCTGCAAAGAAGTTGTCGATGCCTATTATGCGACTGCAAAAAGTAAGGAAAGTATTGGATGATGTCCAGCCGCAAATACCAAAAGATCGAGCAACTTTAACTGCATATTGAGAATCTTTAATAAATCCCCGATAGTGTAAGTTCCATGCTGCATTTAATATTTTTTCTCCAACATAGGGACGGAGCGAATCAGGAATGTTTTGTAATATTTGCTCATACATCACAACAAGCGCCATTTCCTTCTCATTCCAAGATTTTCTATCTAGAAGAGAACCTGTTTGTCTTACTCGATGAACTAAAGTTTTATCAACGTGTTTGAATGTCAAGCCAAGAAGGGCTAGCTGTATTGTCAGCAATTTATCTTCGCAGACATCTATTTGCTCATTAAAACCTCCAGCCTTAAGAAAAGCTTGTTTAGGAAAAACAGTTCTGTTGAGGTGAAGCATTTGCTGGATTACTCCTAAGAGAACCCCATGCTCGTCGTTTACTTGAAGGGCAGATGAGTAATATGTTTTTTCATTGTAAGAGGTCTTCATGTCACAATAAGCCACTACATCTTCTGATAGGTGTAGTAACATGTTCTCTACGAAATCAAGAGATAGTGAATCATCAGCATCATGAAAATGAAGAAAATCGCTCTTAGCTGCTTCAGCAAGGCGGTTACGCGCGTATGACGGACCTTTGTTTAACCTGCCCGATAGAAGTTGAACGCCTTTGAAGGAGCGGATGACTTCAGAAGTTTTATCTGTGCTACCATCGTCATAACAAATAATTTCATCAAAAGAAACACCTTGAGACAAAGCCTTCCCAAGCAAATCTACAATTGAACTTTCAGCGTTAAAGCAGGGAATTAACAAAGATAACGTAGGGGATTGCATGATGGGTAACGTCCTCGTTTACATTAAGATCAAACTGATGAATAATATGGAAATTTGCCTGCTACCTTCTCGATTTGAGAAGGTGAATAGTCAATCGTTTAGAAGAAATATCCAGCTTGAACATCTTCTTTAAACTGCTGTAATCGCGTTTCTAACTCAACTGTCAGATGTTCTAACTGCTTTTCCTTGCTGAGGGTTGGACGAATAGTTTTTGCAATCTCATCCAAACGACGTGTTGCGTATTTTTGCTGAATTAAGTTACTAGCAGCATGAAAAACTGTTTTACAGCCACCTTTAATATCTTTGTTAAAGGTTTGGTAAATATCTTTAGTTGACAGATCTTGTAAAGCTGGAATTTGTTGAGGTTGATACTCAACCTGGATTGATGCACACCAATCCCACCACTTAAACGGCAAAATTGAAGGTGTAGAATGTACGGGAATCCAAGGCACTCGCAATGCGTCAGCAAGGATTGCACCATGCATTGCTTCTGCTAACAACACTTCAGTCTGATCGATCGCCCTTAAGACTTGATCAACAGGCCAGCGAGCATCAATATAGCCAAACCCAAGCGCCTGACAAACCGATCGCCATTTCTTTTCAGCAAGAATAGATTGAGAGAAGTGTGGCATGTAGGAGAATCGGTGAACTTTTGAGCATTTGGACTGAAAAACTCTTCGTGTTAATAAAGCACCATCTGCCACAGCAAGACTCTCTGGCAGCCCTAGTTTCTGAGCAGATAATGGACCTCTTACACAATAAATTTTCCAGGATTCATCAACCGCAGGTAATCCTTTGCTATACCCAACTCCCGTACTGAATACGACAACTTGCCGCGCATTACGAACTCGAATATTGGCATAGTCATTCAGTAATGTGCCAATTCCCAAAAAGGCTGTAGTTTCTTGATCGTCAAACACATCTGGTATGAGTTGGTTCCAGAGCCAGGGATTCAACTCATCACCAAAATTTGGAGTGCTTTTGCGAAAAAAGTGTAACTTCATGTACTATTCCTAGTGCATTTATAATAAACTTTGTAGAATTCTTGGGCTGTTTTTCTCAAGCCGTTTTTCGTTCTGTATGCTGCATTTTGCACAGGCGGGCGTATTGACCTTGTTGAGCAATCAGTTCCTCATGAGTGCCCAGTTCGATTACTCTTCCTTGATCCATCACCGCAATTTGATCAGCCTTTTGAACGGTGGAAAGACGATGGGCAATGACTAGCGTTGTTCGATCGCGACTCAAGCTATCGATCGCCTGCTGCACCAGCCGTTCAGACACAGTATCAAGCGCACTGGTTGCCTCGTCGAGAATCAAAATCTCTGGATTTTGTAGGAGGGCACGAGCGATCGCAATTCGCTGTCGCTGTCCACCTGAAAGCATTACGCCGCGATCGCCAATTTTTGGTGTCTAGACCCTCTTCAAGCTGCTGAATAAATTCGTAGGCGTTGGCTTGTTGGGCTGCGGCAATAATGTCCGCGTCTGTTGCATCGGCACAGCCATAAGCGATATTGTCTCGCACCGAAGCGTTAAACAAGAATGTATCTTGGCTGACAATTCCCATCGATCGACGTAGCGTTTGGTAGTCGAATTCTCGCAGGTCTTTCCCGTCAATTTTAATGCAGCCTCCGGTCGGCTCATAGAAGCGAGGTAACAAATCTGCCATTGTCGATTTGCCTGCTCCAGAAGATCCAACCAGCGCCAAAGTTGTGTTGCGAGGCAGGTAGAGATCGACTTCTTTAAGAATTTGCTTTTTGTGTCCAGGATAGGCAAATGAGATGCGGTTAAAGTGAATTCCTTGTTTCAAAGCAGTAAAGGGAACTGACCCATTCTGCATAAATGGTTTGTTGGAGCGTTGAAGAAAATCGATCGTAATTTCGAGGCTCGAACTGAGATTTGCAAACTGGCTCCGATAGCCATTCAGTTGAGCAACCAGTGGCAAAGTCCGAAACAAAATAAATAGGTAAGTCAGCAGCGTTGATGAATAGGCTGCAAGCTGGTTTGATAGAAATAACCGACCCAGAAAAATAATGGCGATGAGCGCTAATATCCCAGTCATTTCGCTGACAGGCTGAATGACTGCTGAGTTAGCTTGCGATCGAAATTCTACTTGTTCGCGATCGTGATTGAGTTGTCGCAGTCGCTCCAGTTGGTCTTCCTCGGTCGCAGTGGCTCGCACCAGCCGCATTCCAGACAATAGTTCTAAGCCCGCAATACTATATCGTTTACTGGCTGCTGAAAGCTGCTGGCCGTAGATTTTAGAACGGGCGATCGTGCGCTGATTGACAATAGCAACCAGGGCAAGCAGCAGCGTTGCAATCAGTGTAAGCTGCCAGGAAATTGTCAGCAGGATGCCAATAAAAACGATCGCAGTCGTCGAAAGAATAAAAACCTGCATCACGACCGAAACTGAAGAGGCAGCGCGGTTGATTTCGGTTTCTAGTCGATTTTTGATGTCGCCGATGCCAAGCTTGGTAAAGAAATCAATATCTACCTGTAGCAGCAAGCGCAACGCTTCTTCTTTCAGATTAAATGTCAATCGCTGCTTCAGGCGCGTTGATGTGAGAATGCTGGCGTAAGAAGCTAAGTTTTTGAGCAGGATCATCAGCAGAATGATCCCCATCAGAACAAGGAGGTTGAGTTGCCCGTTGGTTTGAAAAAGATCAAGCAGCTTTTGAATCATCGGTGGCATTGCTCCGATCGCAATGTCTTGGCCCAGAAAACCGAGGAGAACCGGAATGATCAATGCGGTTCCAACACCGTTGAACAAAGCGCTGCTGAATCCTAAAAGAACGCAGAGGCTACTTAGCTTTGAATATTGCCGAATCAGACCGAATAAAAACCGATGTTTGGACATGAGTGACTGAAAGTTAAATCGGGACTGGAGTTAGCGCACAAAGCAGAAGTCTTTGATTTGTCGATCGCTGCTCATGCGCGACTGCCGACGGGTAAATTCACCGACTGAAGGGTTGCCGTTGGGGTGAGGTACACCCGTCACCTGCTGCCACAGTTCGGGCGGGGCGATCGACACCTCATAAGTTGCTGCTTTTGAAGTTTCAGAAACTTCCCGTTTACGCACATGATACCAACGGCTTTCTTGGCATTCTTCACACCAAAATGCTTCTAGCCATTCGCCGGATAGCGGCACTGCTGATTGATGGGCGATTAGCGTGAGCGCGTTGCGGCGGCTGATGCCTCGCTGCTGAAGCTGTCCGGCTTGGTCGGCAAACAGAGAATATTTTTGACTGACGCTATCGATCGCACAGCCATGAGTTGGACAGTAGATTGCGCGTCGTTTCGATCGCTTCCGATTTCGGTCACACCTTTTCTGCAATTCGGCCTCCCCTTGATTCACAAGAATTAGAAGGTTTCGGTGGAGGAACTGAGATCAAATGACCATCAAAGCTCGACTCCTGCGTTGAAATCTTGAATTGTTTGCTGTCGAAAATCCAGCGTTGCCGCTTGAATTCGATTATAAATGAGCAGGTATGTTAATCTGAATCTCTGTTAAAACAGCCAAGCTAAACTCATTCAAACGCAAACGTTCAACTCACCCTACATTACTATTACATCGCTCTTGAGAAGTATCAGGAGTTTTTTTGTCTTCCAAAGAAGTTTACGGGAATTTCTTTTGAATAAAATTACTCATAAATTCTGCTAAAAGTGGCTGAAAACACAAGGACGATCGAAGCGCCTGAGCAAAAAGCAACTGCTATAGAATCTTACTTTTTTAGTTCTCAAATCTACGGATTTAATCAACCGCTTGCCATGAATCGATCGAACGGTTGATTAAACAAGAATGTTTGCAGAAGAACGATTTTTCTACAAACATTCTTATGTTTCTGGTGTGCCTACCCAGCACTCGCTTTTGATTACTTTGAGCGGCTGGGGGTATTGTTTTTGCGAATTCCCATGACGATGTAGTAGTAAATGGTGAACATGATGCTGGCAAAGATTTGTCCTCCCCAAGGGCCGTGCCAGAACTCGAAGGCGCGATCGCCCCAGTAGGCTTCGGACATTGCCAGCAGCATGATTCGGGGAACGTTGGCAACGAGGGCGAGTGCGATGCCAATCACCACCATCAGGGCGACTTTGGCGATCGATTCGCGAATTGCCAGCCCCACAACGAGGCTAGCGACGGCCAGCAAGGTTGCCATGTCAAAGCCGCTACAGCCCCAATCGACGCGGACGGCTCCGCCCGGAAGCCAGATAGAGACGGCATCGAGCAGTTTGGCGGGCTGACCGATCGCATTGAGTCCGATCGTGCCGCTCCAGGCCATCAGGCTTTCGAGCATGTGCGGTGGCGTGAAAGTTTTCCACAAGGTGACGCCGACGGCAGTGGGTTCTGGAAACAGCCCCAGCACGATCAGGAAGACCGGAATCGGGTAGCGTCCAAACACTGCGCCGCCCCAGCTACTTAGGGCAATGCCTGCAAAGGCTTGGAGCCAGACGACTCGCTGAATCCAGAGCGTTGAGAAGCCCAAGGGCGAGCAGCA
>JAAUTJ010000221.1 GCA_012031475.1 Leptolyngbyaceae cyanobacterium SM1_3_5
GTGGTGGCGGTGGCAGAACGAGCGGTTTCGTGGGGGTGCGAACTGAGAACCCGGAGAAACTGTTACGGTTGGCGGTGTGGTCGGAGCAGTTGGAGCCGTCGCCGGAGCAGAAGCCACTTCTGAATTTTCATCGGTCGTTGCCGTCTGCACCGGAGCCGAAACATCATTCACAAAGCGCAACAGCGTCGTTCCCAGCCCGATCGCCAGCACGGTTCCGGCTGCGATTGGCAGCCAGCTTTGGCGCACAGGCCAGCGCGATCGCTCCAGCGTCGGCAAGGTGGCGGCTTCTTGGCGATAGGCATCGATCGCATCGGCCAAATCCGCAAGCTGCACGGCACTGAGGCGAATCACCTCACCTGTTTCCGCTGTTGCCAGCTTGCCCAAGTGCAACTCGTGCGACACCAAGCCGTTTGGCCGCAGGTGAATTCCCGCATCGATCGCGCCCGGAGGCGGAGCTTCCACAGGCTGAAGGACGGTTAACGCGGCTCGTTCAGCGATCGCCGTTGCGCCAGTGCCGTTTACGCCCGTCAGCGGCAAAGTAGACTGCGCCAAAAACGACTGCACGTAAGCGCTGACCGCCTCTGACAGGGCTTCAAGCTGAGCGCCATCTCCCTGAACGCGCACTTGGCGATCGCTCGGCAAAGTCGGGTCATCAAAGCTCAGTTGAAACTGCACCTGCTTAACCAGCGATCGATCGCTCCAGCGCGACAGAGCAGATTGGCGACCGGAAACTTCCAGAGTGCAAGTTGGCGGCGTATAGCGACGGGAAACAGAATTAAACATAGCGGTGCTTCAAATTCCAACTAGCTGCGGGTGCGATCGAGCAGGGCAAGCCAGAGCCGCCGCGCTCCGTTGGCTGAGCCGTAGAACAGCAGATCAATCAGCAGTTTGAGGGCAAGATGCGTCAGTTCATCGGGATTGGCCGACTCGCCTTCTTCCATGCGCTCTTGGTAGGTATTGCTGAAGCGATCGAGATAGTCGCCTAGCAGTGCGGCCTGATGCGGCGGGCGCTGCTGTTCGGTGAGTTGCTCAAGCAGCGCGACGGCACGGCGCACCAGTTCTTGATGCTGCTTTGCCAAATGAGCGCAGATCAACACGAGCGATCGCGCCTCTTCAACATCCATCCGCTTGCGTCCCTGCCCTTTCCGCAGTGGACTTGCCTGCCGCAGTCGCCACAGCGCAACGCGATCGCCCACCATCTCGGTGAGATTGAGGTCTTCCGCCGCCTGAAGCATCGCTTCCGAGCCAATTCCCGCCAACGCTTCCAGCGCCAGCAGCACCAGATCAAGCTGAGCTTTAATGTTGCTCAACTGAGTGGGATCGGGCGAACTGGCGATCGGCAGTTGCTCTAGGGAATTGGGTTGCGGCAGCTTAGCGGTGGACGGCATAGAGATCAAGATAGGACGCAAAATCAGCAAACCGCTTGAGCATCGAGTTTATTTTGGCTCAAGAATTAGCGACACGGGCGGTCGGTTTCAGGTCTTGAAACAAGACTGGTTTCTGTCCGCCTAAGTTTCTTACTCAGATTACAAGCTTATGCGATCGAAAGGCATCTGCTTCCGGAAACTAAAACGGTAACCTAGAACACTTTTACATCCACGAAGTTTACAGGATTCCCTAAGTCGCTGTGGCAAGATGAGGAATAGCGTCTTGCGTTTTTCGGGGATCATGCTGAGTCGATTGAAAATTGGAACAAAAATTGCGTTGAGTTTTGCTTTGGGTTTAGGAATTTTCGCGCGATCGCCGCGCTCGCCTATCGCAACACGCAGCAGCTTGTGAGTCGATCGGAATTGCAGGCACACACCTATGAAGTGCTAGCCGAACTCAAAGATCTTGAAACGCAAATTGTCACGGCTGAATCGAACAGTCGCGCTTTCATCATCACCAGAGATGATTTTTTCTCCCTCCTCACGAAGCAGCTTTACGCGAACTGCGGCAAAACATCAATGACTTGCGACAACTGACAATCGACAATCCCACTCAGCAGCAGAACCTCGATCGCTTGCAGCCACTCATCGACGATCGCATTGCAGTTTTTGAGGAAAACATTGTTTTAACGCGACAAGGCGGAGCCGCTGCAATTAATGCCCGCCCTGCCGCCCGCCGCCAGCAAATTCGCGACCTCGCCGCAAATATTCGTACTGTCGTTGGCGAAATGGAAGTGGAAGAGCAAAGATTGCTTACTGAACGCCGCCGCCAAACGGATCTTTCAGCACAACAAACGATCGAAAGCATCACCTACGGATTTCCGATTTACTGTTTGCTGCTCGGCATTATTGGCTACACCTTAAGCCGCAATATTTCACGACCGCTCCACCGCATTTCTGATGTAGCCGATCGCGTTGGAGAAGGCAATCTCGACGTGCGAATTCCACTTTATGAGGGTCGCCAAGATGAAATCGGCGTTCTGGCAAAAACCTTCAACGACATGATCGATCGCCTGCAACAAACGACCGATCGCGGTGAGGCGCAAAACTGGCTGAAGTCGAATTTAGCCGAACTTTCCCGCATTCTTCAGGGACGGCGCGATCGCCTTGCTGTCAGCCAGCGCATTCTGTCAGAAATTGCGCCCTTAGTCGGCGCACAGCACGGCGTTTTTTTATATGCTGGATGCGGAAGTTGAGCCGCCTGTGCTGCGAATGCTGGCGAGCTATGCCTATCAGGAACGGCGACATTTATCGAATGAGTTTCGCTTGGGTGAAAGCTTGGTCGGACAGTGTGCGATCGAAAAGCAGCGCATTCTATTAACCGATGTTCCGAGCGACTACATCCGCGTTTCTTCAGGCTTGGGAGCCGCACCACCGCTGAACATTATTGTGCTACCTGTCCTATTTGAATCAGAAGTGGTTGCGGTTTTAGAACTTGCGTCACTGAAGCGATTTACGCCGATTCAGCTTGAATTTCTCGATCAGGTGACAGAAAGTATTGGGGCAGTGTTGAATACGATCGCCTTTGATGCCCGCAACGCCCAACTGTTAGAACAAGCGCAGCATTTAGCCGCAGAATTGCAGCAACAGCAAGAAGAACTGGTTGAAAGCAACCGCCGTTTGGGAGAACAAGCGGGAGTCCTGCAATCCTCTGAAGCGCTGCTAAAAGAACAGCAGGAAGAATTGCAGCAGACGAATGAAGAATTACAGCAGTTAAATACCGAACTGGAAGAAAAAGCTGAACTGCTTTCCAATCAAAAGCAGGAAGTTGAACAGAAGAACGAAGAGATTGAACTGGCACGAATTGCGATCGCAGACAAAGCCGAACAGCTTGCCCTCAGTTCCAAATACAAGTCAGAATTTCTGGCAAATATGAGTCACGAACTCAGAACGCCACTCAACAGCTTGCTAATTCTTGCCAAGCTGCTTTCCGAGAACGGAGAAGGCAACTTGAGCGACAAGCAAATGGAATACAGCCGCACGATCTATTCGGCGGGAACTGATTTGCTGGAACTGATTAACGACATTCTTGACCTGGCAAAAATTGAGTCGGGAATGATGACGCTCAACGTTGAGCAGTTGCCGTTTAACGAATTGAAAGGACATCTCGATCGCACTTTTGATCAAACCGCACAAACAAAGAACTTGTCGTTTACCGTCTCGATCGATCCCAACCTGCCGCACTCGCTCCAAACCGACGCCAAACGCCTACAGCAAATTCTTAAAAATCTGCTTTCAAATGCGTTTAAGTTCACTGACAAAGGCGGCATAACGCTGCGAATTTCGGCAATCAAACATCCGCTGAATGGATTAATGAGTGATGCGATCGCGTTTGCCGTTATAGATACCGGAATTGGCATTCCACCTGAAAAGCAAAAGATTATTTTTGAAGCGTTCCAGCAGGCAGACGGCACAACCAGCCGCAAATATGGTGGAACCGGATTGGGACTGTCGATTAGCCGCGAACTGGCTCAGCTTTTGGGGGGCGCGATCGAAATTGTCAGCCAGTCCGGACAAGGCAGCACCTTTACACTCTACCTGCCGCTGAATGTGCCCGATCTGAAGCCTGCTGCCAATCTGCCCGAACCCACGATTGAAGTGCCGCTGTTCGCGACTCGGCAGGAGCCGCCCGCTTTGATCGAGCCAGAGCCAATGATCGCGCAGGCGTTCCCGGAAGTACCGGACGATCGCGATTCGGTTCGGGCGGGCGATCGCACTTTGCTGATTGTCGAAGATGACGTGAACTTTGCGCGAATTTTGCTCAGCATGGCGCGGCAAAACGGCTTTAAGGGCATTGTGACGCTGCGCGGCAATCCGGCTCTCGCGCTGACTCGGCAGTTTAAGCCGGACGCCATCATGCTCGATTTGCGCCTGCCGGATATGGACGGCTGGTCGGTTCTCGATCGCCTCAAGCACGACCCGCAGACGCGCCACATTCCGGTTCACATTCTTTCAGTGGATGAAGCACAGCAGCGCGGTTTTCAGCAGGGCGCGATCGCCTTTTTACAAAAGCCTGTTTCACCGGAAGCATTAACACAAGCACTCAGCGATATAAAAGGATTTGTCGATCGCCAAGTGCGTCAGCTTTTAATTATTGAAGACGATTCCATTCAGGCGCAAAGCATTGTGGAATTGATTGGCAATGGCGATGTGGAAAGCACCGCTGTGGGCAGTGGAGCCGAAGCACTCGCCATGCTCGAAGCGCGTCAATTTGATTGCGTCGTGCTTGATTTAGGATTGCCGGACATGAGCGGTTTTGATTTGATGGAGCAAATTAATCAGGTGATCGATCGCCAAGGTGCAACGCCTTTGCCGATTATTGTTTACACCGGAAAAGAACTGTCGAGGCAGGAAGAAACCGAACTCAAGCAGTTAGCAGAAACGATTATCGTTAAAGATGTTCAGTCGCCCGAACGACTGCTTGATGAAACCGCTTTGTTTTTGCATCGCATCCAGGCCAATTTGCCAAAACCGAAGCGTCAAATTCTCGAACAGCTTCATCAAAACGATCCGGTTTTAGCTGAAAAGAAAGTTTTGATTGTGGATGATGATGTCCGCAATATTTTTGCGCTCACCAGTTTGTTAGAGCGCTATCAAATGCAGGTACTTTTATGCAGAAAATGGACGCGACGGCATTTGCGGCTCTGCAAAAATCATCCCCGACGTAGATGTCGTTTTTGATGGACGTGATGATGCCAGAAATGGACGGGTATGAAACGACTCGCGCTATTCGTGAACAAGACCAGTTTCGATCGCTGCCAATCGTCGCACTCACGGCCAAAGCGATGCAGGGCGATCGCGAAAAATGCCTGGAAGCTGGAGCGTCCGACTACATTACCAAGCCTGTCGATACTGAGCAGTTGCTGTCGCTGCTGCGCGTCTGGCTCTATGGTCGGGCATAGTGCGAAAGAGAGAGACGACGCGATCGGACTTGGAACTAATGATAGTTCCCTGGAAAATCATCAGGATTTATGTTGTTCTTAGGGTGACTTCGCTTGATTTTCAGTCGGCACTTTGCGGGCTGAAGTTGTTGTCGGTTGCTTAACGCATTCGGCTTCGCGGCGTTTGCTTCAAATCACCTCAGTCACGATGGCTGCGGGCGAAACATCGATCGATTTTTCAATAAAAACTCTTTTAAGCTTAATTATATGTTGCCCTCAATCGCCGATCGCAAAACGCAAATGCTCGCGCTCAAACCCAGTCTTGAAGATGTTGAAATTCAGCTATTACTTGAGGGCATCTACCGCTACTACGGGTTTGATTTTCGCCACTATGCCCCTTCTTCACTCAAGCGGCGGATTCGTCGCGTTTTGCAGAATGAAAATTTGCCCACCATTTCTGCTCTGCAAGAGCAGGTGTTGCACGATCACGACTGCCTCCAACGGCTGTTATTGGGACTAACGGTCAACGTCACCTCAATGTTTCGCGACCCCAGTTTTTTTCTGACCTTTCGTCAGCAAGTCGTGCCTTTATTGCGGACTTATCCCTATATTCGGATTTGGCACGCAGGCTGCTCAACCGGGCAAGAAGTATATTCAACGGCAATTTTGCTGCAAGAAGAAGGTCTTTATCATCGCTGTAGAATTTACGCCACTGACACCAACGAAATGGTTTTACAGCAGGCAAAAAACGGCATCTATTCGATCGATCTGCTACAGGAATACACTCAGCTTTATATCAAAGCGGGCGGCAAGCGATCGTTCTCGGAATACTACACGGCAGCGTATGGAAACGCGATGTTTCGATCGAACTTAAAAGAAAACATTGTTTTTTCCCAGCACAACCTCGCCACTGACGGATCGTTCAATGAGTTTAACGTGATCATTTGTCGGAATGTGATGATCTATTTCGATCGCATTTTGCAAAAGCGCGTTCATCAGCTTTTCTATGAAAGCTTGTGTAAGTTTGGCATTCTTGGATTGGGCAAACAAGAATCCTTGCGGCTGTCGGCTTATGAGCAATATTATGAAGAAATTCAGCCCGGTGAGAAGCTGTATCGGAGGTTGAATTAGTGACGATCGAACTGATTGTGATTGGCACATCGCTCGGCGGTTTTTCTGCTCTCAAGCTGATTTTAAGCAAAATTCAGTCTACTTTTTTGGTGCCGATCGCGATCGTCCAGCACCGTCACAAAGAATCGCAAACCACATTGGCAAGCTATCTGCAACCGCTGATTCCGCTGCCGATTCGTGAGGTTGAAGATAAAGACGAAATTGCCCTGGAACGATCTATCTTGCTCCGGCTGACTATCATTATTGGTTGAACCTGGATACTTTACGCTAACGACCGATGACCCTATTTGCTATGCGCGACCTTCGATCGATGTGCTGTTTGAATCGGCTGCTGATGTCTATGGCGATCGCGTCCTTGGGGTTGTTTTAACTGGAGCCAATCAAGACGGCGCACAGGGAGCCGCTGCCATCAAAAAGAAGGGCGGACGGGTAATTGTGCAAGACCCCAAAACCGCTGAAAGTTCCGTCATGCCCGATGCTGCGATCGCGGCGACTCAAGTAGATGCAATCGTGCCGCTGATGGCAATTGGATCAACGTTGCTGACCTATTTCTAATGTTTGAGAAACGCTGTTCGATCGATCGGCCAATGCTTTGAATTCGATCGCGTCATGGCTGCAAAATAAACGTACATCTTGGCGATCGCGATTCAGTTGTCGAAGTCGATTTTGGTTGGATAATCGTGCGGGGCGATCGACCTCCATCAAGCGCTGATAGGCGCGAAGTCCAAGTGTGCAGTTGGGTTCAGACGGGTGCATTTCCTGCCGATAAAAGTAAGCATCGCCTGCATGAAGCAGCCAACCTTCTGAGGTTTGAATCGCGACGCCTGCATGACCTTTCGTGTGTCCGGCCAGTGGAATCAGCAAAATTTCTGGCGGCAATCCGGCCAGTTCGCGCACCGCTTCAAAGCCAAACCAAGGCTCACCCCCTGCGGCATAAAACTTCCAGTTTTTGATTTCATCCCACTGCTGGGGGCGATAGCGACGATGGGCAATGAAACCTTGGCG
>JAAUTJ010000222.1 GCA_012031475.1 Leptolyngbyaceae cyanobacterium SM1_3_5
GGTCCGACGGGTGCGCTATGACCTGATCGAGCAGGCGGATGGCTGCATTACCGTTGTGCCTTGGCCGTTTCAGGACGATCGCTTTACGGTCAACGTGGATGCGCTCATGCTCAATCAGCTTCAGTTCAAAGACAACGCTGAACTGGTGGAAGCGATGCAAACCGCGCCTGCCGAGTCGCTGGAATGGACGTTTGTGAAAACCGAGTAGCGATCGGCACAATTTCTAGGAGGCGGTTTTAGAAGGATCTGATTTGGACAATCGATATTGCATCTCCTCGCCAGCTTCCTGTTTGATCTTCTCCAGAATCAGCAGGGAGCGCAAAGCTCTGGTGATTCTGGAGATGGGGCGATCGAGAATTTTACTTAATTCCTGCTTGGTTCTGGGCGATTCTTGCAGCAAGATCAAGATCGAATCTTGTAAAGGATTGTGAGGCGGTCTAGGTGGAATTTTCATTGGTGTCTGACCTTGGCGAATTGCTCAACAATGAATTTGAGTTGCTTGTAATGCGGTTGAATATTAAAAATTAGCCTCTAATTTTCCATTTATAAGCGTTGGCAGTGTGGTGTCCTCCTGCTGCTTCATAGAATTGATGAATTCGCCTGTTCCTGACTCTTGCATGAACAGTAACGGTCAAAGTCTCTGATTGAAAACAAGCGTTCATGACATTGTGAAACAAGCTTGATGCAGCTTCTTTGTATGTTCTTTTTGGTAAAACCATACCGTCTTGTAGCCAGACACACATCTTGTTTTTCAGATGTGGATAGTGAATTAAAGTAGCAATACTGCTAATCTGATCATCGATCCATAGTCCAAAGATTTGATAGCCATTTTCCATCGCATGAGCTAGCGAAGCCTCAGTTAGCTCTGAATGAAAATGCGTAAGCAAGGCTAAGCCTGAAGCGATATCTTTCGATGTTCTGATCTCTCGATATTGAGGTTCCCTCATTGGTGAAGTTCGGTCATGAACCGATCGCCAGGAAGCGCTTGTCCACTCATAGACAAATGCAAAGGGTTGACCTATTCCTTGCTGAAAAAACTGATTCTCGATCGCATCATCTATGGGAACATGAATTGCAAGCTCTGCACACCCATCCCTAAAACATCGATCGCGCAGATGAGCAATTAGCAGCGATTGGTACTCGAAAGCGGCTCGATCGCTCACCACAATCAGATCGTGAACCCAAGCTCGTTTTGTGTCGGTCAAATGCGGATAGACATGAATTCCAGCAGCGCCAACTAATTGTGAATCTTTTCGCAGGGTAAAAAGTTGATATCGATTGGCTAGCGCCACTCAACTTCCACCTCAGCCAAATTAGGGTGTAGTTGTTGCAGTAAAGCAAGAGTAGAACGATCGTCTAATGTTGTAGTTTCAGAGAAGTGATACTCAGACATAAGATGTTTGCAATGAGAGATGCTGGGTCACAAATCTCGCTTATTCAACTTGTGGAGAGTGAGGAAGACCCCGCCCCCGCTTCAGGCTGATCGGCCAAATGCCCATCCTCCATGTAGACAATGCGATCGGCAATGTCGAGAATGCGGTTGTCATGCGTCACCATCAAAATCGTGCAGCCCTGCTCTTTGGCGAGTTTCTGCATCAGTTCGACGACATCGCGCCCGGATTTTTGTCGAGTGCTGCTGTGGGTTCATCGGCTAGCACGATTTGCGGATGGCTCACGAGGGCACGAGCGATCGCCACTCGCTGCTTCTGTCCGCCCGACAAATCTTCGGGATAATATTGCGTCCGCTCTCCCAGTCCAACCAGGGAAAGAAGTTCTAGGGCGCGATCGCGTCGTTCCGCACGGGAATAAGTGCCGTGAACTTCCAGCCCCATCATCACGTTTTCCTGAGCGGTGAGACTGCTGTGCAAATTGTGCGCCTGAAAGATGTAGCCGCACGATCGCCGCGCCTCGACTGCCACATTTTTTGCCGCGCCGACTAATTCCGTATTGAGAATGCGGAGACTGCCAGACTGAGGCGATCGCAAGCCGCCCATCAGCGATAACAATGTAGTTTTTCCCGATCCTGAAGGTCCAGTCAAGATGACAATTTCTCCCGCCGCGATCGAGAGGCTGATGTCAAACAGCACTTGCTTTTTCAGTTCGCCTTCGCCAAAGAAATGATCCAACTGCTCAACTTGAATGACAGCAGAAGTAACAATTGCGGACTCGATTTCAATCAAAGAAACAGAATTCATCTTGACTCCTAGAAATTATCGGCAGGGTCGGCAGATTGCAGTCTGCGCGTGGCGATCAAACCCGATACTATGCACATCACAACTGTTAGAAAAAAGACCAACCAGAAACGAGAAAACGTCATGGCGATCGGCAAAGCGGCGACGTTACGAATCAGCGCATATTGTCCCAACGCCAAAGCTAAACCAGGGATGAAACCGAGCGTTGCCAGAATGATTGCTTCTTCCAGCACGATCGCCAGCAGGTATCGATCGCGATAGCCCATCGCCTTAAACGTGGCGTACTCGCTCATGTGGTCGTTCACATCGGTCGAGAGAATCTGAAACACGATGACGGTTCCGACAACAAATGCCATGACGGTGCCAAAGGTGAAGACAATCCCGATCGGTGTCGTTCGCTGCCAGTAGGCTTGCTCTAAATCGACATACTCTTGTTTCGTGGAGGCGATCGAATCGGGCGGCAGAATCGCCTGAATCTGACTCAACACTTGCTCCGGATCGGCTCCGGGTTCGACTTCACCAAGCCGAGCGTGATTTGTCCCGGACTGCGATCGGGAAAAAGCGCAGGGAAGTTCTCTTGGCTGGTGACGATCGTGCCATCGGTGGCAAAGGAAGCGCCCAGCGAAAATAGGCCGACCACTTCGATCGTGCGGCGATCGATTTCAGTTTCGACCGATTGTCCTGCTGCAACTTGTGCCACGACCTCTTTGTATTCTCCTCGGCTGAGGCGATCGAACAAAAAGCTGTCGGGCTGCTTGAGCTGGTCGAGGTTCTGATTGATTTCATCGAAGGTGAAGGCGGGGCGATCGAGATTTTGTCCTACGAGCGTGAGTTGCGTGCGGCGGCGAGTCTGGGGATTCTTCCACACGACGCTTGACACATACAGCGGTTCAGCCGATTGCACTCCCGGTATGTCTTTAATCTGAAAAAGCCGACGGCGGGGCAGCGTATCGGCCAAATTCAAATCTCGATACTGAGCGCTGCGGATAATAATGTCGGCATCCATGCCGCGATTGAGGAGCGTGTTGCTGTCAAACAGTGCCGCTTGAATGCCAAGCTGGGCAAACATGAGGAGGTCAGCAAAGCCGATTCCGGCGATCGCCACCATCAGCCGCCCCTTGTTCTTCTTCAGTTGCAGCCAGCCCAGAGGAGTTCGATCGCGCAATGCCTGCCGAAAGCTGCGTTTTGCTGGGCGAGGCGTTGGCTCTGTTGAAGTAACGGGCGATTTGGGTTTTGTTAGCGTCATCGTTGAATTTCTCCCGTCACCTGCAAGTTCGTCAGTCCTGCCACCTTGCGAGCGGAGGCCGGATCAAGCTGGACGCGCACCTCGACAATGCGAGCATCGATGTTGCGGGAGGTGTCGGAGTTGATGACGTTCTGGCGCTTCACTTGCACCCCGATTTCAGTCACTTCGCCAGAGAGCGCATCGGGAAAACTATCGGCAAACAGCTTCACGGACTGCCCTAGTTCCACTTTGCCAATCTCCGTTTCATACACTTCGAGCAAAGCGGTCATCTGCTGCGTTTGCCCCAGTTCCACAATTCCGTCACTCGAAACCAGTTCACCCGGACGAGTGTGAATTTCCAGCACCATGCCAGCTTGAGGAGCGCGAACCGTTGCCAGATCAAGCTGTGCTTGCGCTTGCTGGACGGTGGCGATCGCCTGTTCAACCTGCGCCTGTGCCGCCGCCACATCGACCGGACGCACTTCCGAGATGCGATCGAGCGTGGCAACCGCAGAAGCGAGTTCGGGCGATCGAGTCGTTTGGATGCGCTGCAAAACCACCTGAGCTTCCTGCAAACTACGCTGTGCGGTTGCCAGTGCTAGGGCTTTGCTGTCTCGCAGTGAGGCGGAAGCGGCTCCCTGTTGATACAGCGGATTCGTATCGCTGGGCTTCGACCTGAGCATTTTGCACTTCGGCCTGAAGTCGCGCTACGGTTGCCGCCTGTGCCTGAGTGTCGCCTTGCCGCTGCGCTTCCAGTCGGGCAATTTCGGCTTGCTGGGCATTCACCTCGCCGCGTCTTGCTCCGGCTTGGACGATCGCCAGATTCGATCGCGCCACATTCACCTGTTTTTGGGCTTCAACGAGGGCGGCTTGGAGGCGATCGCGGCTATCCAAAATGGCGATCACCTGTCCGGCTTGGACGGCTTCGCCCTGCTGAACCAAAAGCTGCTCAACGCGATTCGTGCCGCCTGTTGAACTCGGCGCAGAAAGTTTGATCACTTCGCCTTGCGGTTCCAGGTAGCCCAGTGCTGTGACGGTTTGGACGATCGGAGTTGCCTCCGGCTGAGCGGGTTGCGAAGTGGATTGCGATCGCCACAGCGCATAACCGCCACCACCCAGAAGGATGACCATGCCTGCAACTAAAAGCTGCCGAGAAGGGAGCCGTCTGGCGATCGCCCCAGAGGGGGAACTGCTTCGCACCGCCCCGGTTCCTTGACTTTGTATCATGCTGGGCTTCCTGCTTCTGATTTAACTAAACGGTTTAGTAAAGCTTGCTCTTAAACTAAACGGTTTAGTAGAATTGTGTCAAGCCTATTTTTGACAACATGGAACCTGCTAAAGCTTCATCCACTCGCCCGCTTTCGAGCGAGAAGACCGCCGCCATCCTGGAAGGAGCGATGCAGGTTTTTCTGGAGCAGGGCTATGTCGGGACGACGATGGATCGCGTTGCAGCCGCCTCAAAAGTCTCGAAGCCAACGGTCTACAGCCACTTTCGCGATAAAGAAGCGCTGTTCAATGCCCTGATCGAGCAGTGGGTGCAAAAAACTCAGTGGGCAACGCCGCCCCTAGAAATGCTGCAACCCTCGGCAACACCGCCGCAAACGGTACTGCGGCAGTTTGCCAACAGCATTCTAGATAGCTGCACGGATAGTCCTGAAAAGATTACGTTTATCCGGCTGATTTTGGGCGAGTCTGGGCGGTTTCCGGCCCTTGGTCAAGCATTCGTGCAAGACATGGACAAGCCCGTGCTGGAGGTTTTGACGCAGTATTTATCAGCCTGTCCAGAGCTAGACCTGCTTGATCCCCAATCTGCTGCCTACATGTTTGTGGGAACGCTGATTTTTTTCCTGACCACTCATGTCATGCTGCACGGTCGAGACATTCTGCGGATGGATCGCGATCGACTCGTCGATCATCTGATTGCCGTTTGCTGCACAGCCAATCGTGAATCGGAACGCTAACCTTTGGCCGACTTGCCTTGGTAGGTCTCTCCTAAACCAATGGCAACCTTCAGTTGTACAATTCTTAATCGATCGCAACTTGAGAATCTTCTAGGCTGGGGAAGGAATTCTTCAGTCTTTTTTCGACAAATTTTTGACATGGCTCGTCTCAAGCTTATCGATCGATTTGACTCTCAGTTTTCGATCGCGCCCGATGCAAAAGCGGCCTTGTTTGCGCTGCTGACAAATGCGACCTTCCTGGGGCAGGTTTGCAGCGCGGCAGATTGCGATCGCGTGGAGTTTACCACTCTTTTGTTTCAGCCTGTTCCTTACACCACAGCGGAACCCAAAGGAATGCCTGCTGAGTTTGAGCAGTACCACAATTCGCCGGACTATCTAATTGTGAATGTGCCGCCGAACTTTATGTTTCAAGCGAAGATTTTTCAGCCCAATCGCCTCTGCGCGATCTATCGTTTGTTTCGATAATTGGTAATGTCGATCGATTCTTTAACTTCAATTGAGTTTACTTCCTTCCTGAATTCTCAAGGCGAAATCGATTCGCAATTTGAGGGCAAAGTTGGCGTTTATGCCATTTTTGATGCAGAAAAACGCTGCAATTTGTTGGCTATTCTCGCGATGTTAGCCTTAGCTTAAAGCAGCATTTAGTCCGCCGTCCACAGCAGTGCTACTGGATTAAAGTGCAGACGATCGATCGTCCGAGCCGCGCAATTTTAGAAGAAATTCGCACCGCTTGGATTGCCGAAAATGGCACAATTCCGATTGGAAACAGCACTGATGAAGCAGGCTGGACGCAGGCGATCGATGCGAAAACAGCGCTCACTTCAGAGGAGCGATCGGCGTTTGCCGCAGGTGATGAACTGATAAAAATCAAGCTGCTGAAACAGGTTTCCAGACGAGTCGAAGCCGAGGTGATGACTCAGCTTGAGGCGCGAGGCGTGACGATGCAAATTCGCTTTAATCCGAAGCTGAAAGAAAATGGGTTGCTGGATTTGAAGTAGGCTTTAGGCAAACAAATCCACCAAATCCCATTCGATCGGACGATCGCAGGGGGTTTTCGAGTCAGCAAATCGCGCTCGACGCTTTCGGGATCAAGATTTTTAAATAGCGCGTCCATTGCCTGCAAATCCTGTGGAGAAATGCGGGGCAAGGCTTCGCTGCCGCTGGAGAGCGAATCAAAAGCAAGATTCGTGGGGGTCGATCGATTGCCTGTTGTCATCGGAGCCTCAAAAACTAATTTCTTAATAAAACTTAAGCAGTTACTTTTATGGTGATTTCAAGGTTGCGATCGCGCCATCAGTCAGGTGATAGAGTTCGCAGACAAGCTGTTCAATTTGGCCTTCCAGTTCTGCAATTTTGGTATCAATTGTTTCATTCAGCCGTGCCTGTACAAGCGTAATCAATCGATCGCGTTTCGACCGATCTTCAGCGGGCAAAGGCAGCGATCGCAGTTGTTGCCGCCCCGAGCGCAAATATCCGCCCTGCAATTGATTTCCCGAAAACAGCAGCTTGAAATAAGCATCCACCACTCGACTGTTGATCAAGCCCAGCAGGTAGCGCAAATCGATCGCTGCTGAGCGAATCACGCAGGTGGTCATTTTCCCGGCCAAAGCTTGCCTTCCAGATCGATCGCGGCTTCTACCCGTCGGGTCATTCCGGCCACGATCAGCTTGGGCTGCTGAGCCTGCAACAGGCGTTTTTGCAAACGAGGATCGATCGGGAGCCGGACGACTGGGCGATCGAACGTTTTTCCCAGATAGCGCAGTGGTTTTTCGCCCCAGCGGATGCAGTAGCGATCGATCGTGCCGCTGTTGACGAAGCGCAATTCTTCTTCTGATTGGGCTTCAAGGATGAAAGGCTGGAGCAGATAGGCTTCGCTGACCGTTGCCGCTGCGTGGATTTGGGCGATCGATCCCCAGGTTGGCAGATCTTGGAGAGCCGTGAGGGGCGATTGCGTCAGCAGCCAAGGGTGATTGGGGCGGAAGCGATCGGCGGTGAGCCAGTGGGTTTCGTGGACTTGGGGAACGCCCCTAAATCCCCATGAATGGGGACTT
>JAAUTJ010000223.1 GCA_012031475.1 Leptolyngbyaceae cyanobacterium SM1_3_5
TATAAGATTTTCGTCCGAACTGAAATGTTGTCCCAGCCCCGACTCGCGCGATCGTGCCAAGCACAGCGTCTTTATTAAGCTTAGGTTTCCCATTTTTGAGAGAGCGGTAGCTGACTCAAGCGAAACTTCAAGACGATCACGATCGGCAGCGCACCCCATCAACCCCGATACCCTGGTCACAGGTCGGCCAGACTTTAGTTTTACACCCATTCTGATCATAGACACAAAGTTTTGCCAAACCTGCCAGTGCGATCGCGCAAAAGGACTTTCTTGATTGAACATTGAGCGATCGCTTTAGCGCTCCCGGAACGGTATCGCTTTGCTTGCAGAACAGTATCGCCAGCAATTCTAGACTCGCTGTAGCCAAACTGGGCACAATCGACAAGTTTCGCTGCCGATCGGTCAGGCGAACAATCTTCAGGCAAACAATCTGCTGCCGGAGCCGATACACTAGGAAATCAAAGTGGTCGGTCTGGGCGGTGATCGATTCAGCCAGAAAGCAATACGACCAGCCCATCATTCCTCATACTGTTTCCGCGATCGCTGCTCCGGATGGCAGCAACGCAACTTTACCCAGATGGCAATTTCCCCCTCGAGATATTTCGACGGCAAACGCCGATCGTCCTACGTTTTTGATTCGGGCAGCACGTCCGCCAGATCTGCACAATCTCACGGATCTATTAGCTCGCAGCTTTCACGTACAAGATGGCTTTTGGGGCTGGGCGTATCCGCTGCTGCGAATGGGCATTTACGAAGATCTGCGGAACCGCATTGCCTCACCTGCGCCGCATCAAGTGTTTCTCGTGGCCGTGCCGCCGATCGTCCAGCTTGAGCGCTCCAATGCTGCCGTGCCGCTGGCAGGCGGCGTGGAAATTGCCCAGCGGCGATCGCTGTGGCACTCGCGCCCAGAGCGGTCGCTGTATATCTCAAATTTAGCAGTGGCAGCGGACTATCGGCGGCAAGGCGTTGCGACGCAGATGCTCGCCGCCTGTGAGCGAATTGCGGTGCGCTGGAAGATTCCGGACTTGTATCTGCACGTGATGGAAGATAATCATGCTGCTCAGCGGCTATACGATCAGGCAGGCTTTGAACTGCTGCGAACCGATGGCGCACTGGCAAGCTGGTTCGGGCAGCCCCGCCAGCTTTATCTGCACAAACATCTGCCACGATCGCGATTTTCTTAAGGATTTCTTCGAGGTTGGCGATCGCAATAGATGCACCGTAAACTCCGTATTTGCTCGTCTGCAAAAGTAGTGTGTAGTAAAGTTTTCACACGGATTGATAAAGGCTTTACGGAGTCTTCATCTCCCCTTCAAATTGCTTGACGCTGATTGCGCTCCAGCTTTACTTTGTTTCCATAAAATGGGAATTAGAACGGAAATCAAGCTTCGTGTCTGCCAGTTCAAACCACTCGATCGCTCAAGCCAGTGCTGTTGTTCTCGTTCCTGCTCAGTTCCGTCTAAAAATCGTCTTATTCCGTTGATGCGCGCTAACAGTGTCACCGATTTGCTTCCGTGCAATTTGTGAATAGACCGTTCAAAAGTCAGCAGCGCCACCTTACTGCTTCCGCAATGGCTCAAATTTTTCTTTCGCATCAGGCTATGCCCCCATCCGCATCATTGGATTTGCCGAATTCAAATCGCGGTGCTGCTTCCTATCCGACTGTGGCACCAGCCCAAGCCAAAACCGACCCCAAATTTGCAGCCAACCGTCATGATGAAAAAGCATCGATTGCTGAATGTGTTGAGGTGTCAGACATCTTGAGCCGAATCAAGAGTGGTCAGTTGCTGCGGGTCAATAGCCGCCGCCGCAACGGGTTAATTGTATACAAAAGCTTTTATGCCGAGTTTGCCGGACCAGGAGCGGCAGTTGGCGGTGTGTTTGACAAAGACTGCCAAAAAGTCATCGCGGTTGGCGATTTGTCGCTGATTTCGCCCGAATCGCACGAAGAACGCCAAGATGCCTACAAAATTCGTCGCCAGTGGATTCGCCTGACGCAGCAGTTTACCGATCAGTCTGTGCCGCTTCAGCGTGCCCAAGCGATTTTAACTCAGTTTGAAAACTATTTTGATGCGGACACGATCGCCAGCATTCCCGACGAAGCTTTTGCCCTGCTGGTCGGCGTTTTGCCGCAGACCGTCCGCCGAGCGCGTCGCCCGCCTCGCCAACATCGCCCGTTTCGCTAGCTGCGGCCATACCAGCGCAGCAAAATTCGCGCCAGTCGATCGCTGTCGTGCCGCAACTGTCCGGTGCGATCGTTCTCCTGCATGACGTTGGCAATCACAATCCGCCGTCCGGTTTGCAGCACCGCCTCGCGATCGAAATAGACCGGATGCGAATTTTCCTGGGCATAGCGAATCAGAGCCTGGGCGGAAGGCGTTTTCTTTTGAATCAGCACGGCATCAAACAGCTTCTTGCCGCAGGTGCGATCGATCGCCGCAATGTGATCCGAGACGGTGTAGCCCTGCGTTTCGCCGTGCTGCGTCATGATGTTGCAGACATAAATGCGCGGCACATCGCGACGGGCGATCAGCCTCAGTAATTTCCGGCACAAGCAGATTCGGCAAAACGCTGGTGTAGAGCGAACCGGGGCCGATGATGATGTAGTCGGCTTCTTCGATCGCTTGGACGGCGCGGGGCAAAGCGGGCGGATTCGCAGGGGTGCAGCCAAAGCGGGCGATCGTCCCTCCGGCCTCGGTGATGTTCGATTCGCCTTCGATCAAGCGGCCATCGGTCAGTTCTGCCCACAGGCGCACGTCGGCCAGCGTTGCGGGTAGGACTTGACCGCGCACGGCGAGAACTTTGGAGATGGCGGCGATCGCCCGCTCCAAATCGCCCGTCACTTCACTCATCACGGTCAGAAACAAATTGCCGAAGCTATGCCCCGTGAGGCCATCTCCGGCCTGAAAGCGATACTGAAACAGTTCCGTCAGCAGCTTTTCTTCATCCGCTAGTGCCGCCAGACAGTTGCGGATATCTCCGGGCGGCAAGACGCCAATTTCGCGCCGCAGTCGCCCGGACGAGCCGCCGTCATCTGCGACCGTGACGATCGCCGTAATGTTCGCGCTGTACGCCTTCAGGCCGCGCAGCAAAGTGGAAAGTCCGGTTCCGCCACCCAGCACAACCACCTTGGGGCCCCGATGCAGACGGCGATGCGTCATCAGCACATCAATCAGTTCCGCATCGCCTTCGGGCATCAGCACCTCGGTAATCGCGCCGAGGCTGCGCGTTTGTCCCCAAAAGATAAACAACAGGCCAGCGGCGATCGCGATCGGTCCGCTGACATGGCTAGGCAGCACATCCGTAATCGTATTGAGCAGTCTGCTGATAAACCGTGTCAGATAAAAAACCGGAGTCTGGTTCGTCCAGATTGCCGCGCCCAGGGCGACCATCAGGACACCCGCCACGCTCATCAGCAGCCAGCGTTTCACCGACAATCCGGGCGCAAGCCACTTAAACCACTGCCGCACCCGTCCATTTGAGTCGGGCGATCGCCTCAAGGCGCGAAGCGCTTGTTTAAGAATGCTAGACATTGCTGACACACGCAAAGAAAAGAACGCTTAACGATACGCGACTTGCACCCGATCGATCGCTGCCCAAACCGTAACTCAATTTCGGTAAATTTTGCCGTAGCGAACCAGAGAGATATTAAAGCCTGGGTGATCGATTGCAAAGGGGTAGTGGGGATCGGGTGTCGGGGATCGGCAAAGAGGAGCGATGGGGGCTGAGCGCTTTAGCACGTTTAAGTTTTGCTGCGGTAGGCGCGTCGCCGCACCAGGAAATCGGGCAGATCGATCGCCTGAAATCGCGTTCTTGGAGAAGGCAGTTCTTCCTCAGTCGGCGGCAACAGCGGCTCGATCGCTGCCCACAAGCTTGCGACCGTGCTGCCGGATTCGATCGCCGTCCGCAGCAGTTCGCGTAGCTGCACAAGCTGATTTTGATTGGTGGTGTAGCGGTCTTTCCAGTGCTGCACGGCAGTTTCATATTCTTCGGCTTGCCGCGCCTGCTGCAAGATCTGCTCTTGCATTTCTGCCGCTTGCCGCTCCAGCGCTTCAACCTTGGCCTGATTGCTGGAGCGATCGCCTTCCACTTCCTGATAGTTTTGCTGCCAGATCGCCTGCTGCTTGAGCAAGCGATCGAGCTGCGTTTCGAGTTCTTCGACTTTGCCTTGGGCGATCGCCAATTCCTGATGCATCTCAGTTTGCATCAGCGGTTCCAGCGATAGCTGCGTTGCGCCACTGTTTACACTACCGCTCGCGCCACGATTGGCGATTTGGGTTTCCAGATTGGCGAGGCTGGTCTGATGCTGACTGAGGCTGAGGCAGAGGTTGCGAATTTGCTGCTGAGCGGCGGCAAGCTGCACTTCCAGGCTGGCCGTTGTCATGCGGCTGGTCAGCGACTCGGATTCGAGTTCCAGAATGCGCTGCTGACGCGAATCGAGGGCAATCTGCAAATCTTGAAGCTGCTTTTCCAGGCGGCGGCGATGCGCGTAAACTTCGGCTTGGTCTTGGGCGATGCGCGATCGCAACTGCTCCAAAGCGTCCTGCTGGCCTTGGGCGATCGATTCGGTTGCGCTCAAAACCGACTGTGCCGCCTGATCGCGCAGTTCGCCTTCACTGGCCTGCGCTTCCAGCAGTTGCCGCTGTTGATTCAGTTGCAGCTTGAGACGAGCGATCGCCTGCTGCTGCACATAGGCAAATTCCTCGGTCGTTGCTAACTGCGCTTCCAGAAACGCCTGGTCGTGAACTTGCAGCTTCAAATCTTCAATGCAGGCCAACGCTTGATCGAGCGCCTGCTCCAGATGATAAATTCGCCCAACTCGCTCATGCTCCAGCGTTTGCGCCTGCGCCAGTTCGTCCAGCAGAGCTTGATAGGCGGCGGCAGAAATCGCACCGTCAGGCGGCACGATCGCCAAATCGTTTGTAGACCAATATGCTTCGTCTGGGCGCGACACTCCACAACCTCCCGCAAGCACCGCACTGAAATTCAGCAGCCCCAAGGCGCGAAATACTTCTGGCGCGGCACAAGCCAAAAGTCTTCGCTACAGTCTACAGGATTGTCTCAAATGTTGGGCGGTTTTAGAGGTTCGGTTTTAGGGGTCAGAAAACAGCCTTTTCCAAATTCCCAACTCCCGATCCCTCATTTCGGTGCGGGTTTTTGCTCATTGAGTGACCAGCGGTAATCGATCGGCACATTGGCTCTAAGGCAGCTTTCTTCCAGGTGTTTTTGCTGGGCAAAAGCTTTACGCAAAGTGACAATCAGTTCTTGCACCTGTTCTTGCTGGGGTGATCGATTCAGCGCGAACATCGTTTGCCGCTCCAAGAGTTGCAGCACCAGTTCGTAGTGGATGTGAGAGGGAAGAGGAATTGGCTCCATGAAACCTGGCGATGTTCCTTGTTATGAAGTGAAACTTGAAACTAGGCTGAAGCGTTAAACAGCGATCGAATGGCCGCAGCGGGATCGGGCTGCTTGACGATCGATTCGCCAATCAAGACCGCAGTTGCGCCTGCTTGGTGAACCTGCTGCAAATCGGCTGCGCTGTGCAAACCCGATTCGCTGACTACGGTAATTTCGCGGGTCTGCAAGTCGGAAGCGCGATCGCGCAACAGATCGCTCGTCGTTTGCAGGTTGACTGAAAAATCTTCAAGGTTGCGATTGTTAATTCCGACCAGTTTCACGCCCGGAATTTTCAGGACGCGATCGAGTTCTGCCAGGGTATGCACCTCCACAAGCGCCGTCATGCCAACTGCATTGATAATCTTTACAAAGTATTGCAGATCTTGGTCAGACAAAATGGCCGCAATCAGCAAAACCGCATCCGCACCCGACGCTCTAGCCAGATAAATTTGATACGGATAAATCACGAAATCCTTACAGAGCAGGGGAACCGCAACAGCCGATCGAATCTGCTGCAAATACTCGAAGCTGCCTTGAAAAAGCGCTGATCGGTCAAGACGGAAATGCAGGCTGCGCCGCCCTGCTCATAGGCTTGAGCGATCGCCACCGGATCGAAATTTGACACAATCACGCCCTTGCTCGGTGAAGCTTTCTTGACTTCGGCAATCAGAGCGGGCTGCGTTTGGGCGGTTTGCAGGGCGGCAACGAAATCGATCGCGGGTGCAGTTTTTGCCACTTGCTTTTGCAGTTCGACCAAGGGGATGCGATCGCGCGCTGATCGACCTCGACTTCTTTGTGCCAAACAATTTCTTCGAGAATGTGGCGCGGTTCGGCATCCGGGACGGCAACCTGATAGCGCAAAATATCAACCGCAACGGCGGGATTGGGCGATCGACGACGAATTTGCATTGAGTTAGTGAGTGGTGACGGCGCGTTTGTAGGCTTCGTCGAGGACTTCGGAAAGGGTCGGGTGGGTGTGAACCAGGAAGGCCAGTTCGTGAACGGTGCGCCGCTGGGCGATCGCGTTGGCCGCTTCTTGAATCAAATCCGAGGCATGAAGCCCAAAGATGTGAGCGCCTAGCACCTCCCCGGTATCTTGACGGTAAATCACTTTGGCGATCCCGTCTGTTTCGCCTTCTGCGATCGCCTTCGAGTTCCCTTTGAAATACGTCCGCACCGCGCCAACCTGAAAGCCTTCTTCCTTCGCGAGTTCCTGCGCGGCAGGCTCGCTCAAGCCGACAAAGCTAACTTCCGGATGCGTAAAAGCCGCTGCTGGAATGCTGCGATAGTCCACCTGACGAGTCCGCCCGCAGATATTTTCGACTGCTGTGATCCCCTGAGCAGAAGCAGCATGAGCCAGCATCAGCTTTCCGGTCGCGTCTCCGATCGCCCACAGATGCGGCACAGGTTCCCCGTCGATCAAAACGGCCATTTCGTCGTTGACGCTGATGAAGCCGCGTCGATCGGGTTCCAGTCCAACCGATTCCAAGCCGAGATTCTTGGTGGCCGGAATTCGGCCTGTCGCCACCAAGCAAGCGTCTACTTCCAAAATTTCGACGGTTTCCTTGGTTTTTGCGTCCGCCAGTTCGATCACGACGGGCGATCCGGGCGTCACCTTCTTCGCCAGCATTCCGACTTTCGTTTCGATATCGCGTGGCGCAATCAAAACGCGCTGGGCAAGCTTGGCAATGTCAGGATCGAATCCGGGCATCAGTTGCGGCAGCGCTTCGATCATCGTCACCTCGCTGCCCAAGGCCGTGTAGATGTCCGAGAATTCCAGGCCAATGTAGCCGCTGCCAATGATCGCAATCCAGGGCGGCAACCAGTCGAGCTTCAGGCCATCGTCGCTGGTGAACACGGTTTTGCCGTCGATTTCAATTCCCGGTGGCACGAAGGGAACGGAACCCGGAGACAGAATGATGTCCTGTGCGGTCAAAACTTTTTCGCCGCTTTCGGTTTGGACAGAAACTTTATTCGGGGCGGCCAGTTTGCCAGCCTGTGATCACGTCCACGCCGACACG
>JAAUTJ010000007.1 GCA_012031475.1 Leptolyngbyaceae cyanobacterium SM1_3_5
AAAGACCGCTCACCAAAGAAGGGCGAGAAAAAACCAAACAGGTCGCGCAGCAAATGCGATCGATCGGCATTCAGTTCGATCACATGCTCACCAGTCCGTATGTTCGTGCGAAGCAAACGGCGGAAATTTTGATGGAAGCGAAACTCAGTCCGCAATTAGAAGAAGCGGAATTTTTGGGACATGACGGCAAATTGGAAGATTGGATTGTGTGGTGGCAAAATTGGCCGCATTCACCGGATGCAAAGCTGGCTTTAGTCGGACATGAACCGGACTTGAGCGCTTGGGCAGAGCAGCTAATTTGGGGTGAAGTGAGAGGGCGAATTGTGTTGAAAAAGGCGGGGGCGATCGGTCTGGCCGTACCGGAAACCGGAGTGGCGATCGGGCAGTGCGATTTGTTTTGGTTGACTCCGCCGCGCCTGTTGCGATCGAAATAGCGGGCGAAATAGCGGGCGATCGAAATCAGTGCCGCAAGAGTGAAAAGCTGCTTTGTGCAACAGAACCCGCTTGAGCAGTATGGCACTCTCAACTAAGATCCAATCTCAAACTAAGATCAAAGTTCTACCTTCTCTAAGCAAAACGGTGAAATTATGACTGTCTGTGAGTATAGACCGGGACTTGAGGGCATTCCGGCCACCCAGTCGAGCATTAGCTTTGTGGACGGGAAGCAAGGCATCCTCGAATATCGCGGCATTCGCATCGAAGAACTCGCCAAGGCCAGCACGTTTCTGGAAACGTCCTACCTGCTGATTTGGGGCAGCTTGCCCACCCAAGACGAACTCGCAGACTTTGAGCATGAAATCCGCTATCATCGCCGCCTCAAGTACCGCATCCGCGACATGATGAAGTGCTTCCCCGAAAGCGGCCACCCAATGGATGCGCTGCAAGCGTCCGCCGCCGCCTTGGGATTGTTCTACTCGCGCCGTGCCTTGGAAGATCCGGCATACATTCGGGCGGCTGTCGTCCGACTGCTGGCGAAAATTCCCACAATGGTCGCCGCCTTTCAACTGATTCGCAAGGGAAACGATCCGGTTCAGCCGCGTGACAACCTGAACTACTCGGCCAACTTTCTCTATATGCTCAACGAGCGCGAACCTGACCCGCTGGCCGCGAAAATTTTTGATATCTGCCTGACACTACACGCCGAACATACGATCAACGCTTCTACCTTTTCGGCTATGGTGACGGCTTCGACACTGACCGATCCGTATGGCGTGATTGCGTCCGCTGTGGGAACCTTGGCGGGGCCGCTGCACGGCGGGGCAAATGAAGAAGTGATCACGATGCTCGAAGAGATTGGCTCGATCGAAAACGTCCGATCGTTCGTGGCAGATTGCGTCGATCGCAAATCGAAAATCATGGGCTTCGGCCATCGCGTCTACAAGGTGAAAGACCCCCGTGCGATCATTTTGCAGGATTTGGCCGAGCAGCTTTTTGAAAAGTTTGGCCGCGATGACTACTACGACATTGCCGTTGAGCTAGAGCATTGCGTGGCCGAAAAGCTCGGTGAAAAAGGCATTTACGCCAACGTGGATTTCTATTCGGGGCTGGTTTATCGCAAGCTGGGCATTCCCACCGATTTGTTTACGCCCGTCTTTGCGATCGCTCGCGTGGCGGGCTGGCTTGCCCATTGGAAAGAACAGCTAGAGGCAAATCGGATCTTCCGCCCTACGCAGATCTACACAGGTACGCACGAGGCTCCCTACATTCCCATCGAAAATCGCGGCTCAATTCCGAATGCGGCGATACTAGCTGATTCAATTATCTAAGGGAATTCACGGAAAATTTACGGGTGCAGGGTCGCACCCCCTTGTGATTTTTGTAAATCGCTGCCATATTATTACTTAGTGACGATTTTCAGGAACTCCAGCCCTCAGACGGAATCGTCTGAGGGTTTTTGTCTTGGGTCTAAAACTTTGGCTAAACTAATGGCGCAACAGCAATTCTACCGATTCACCTGCTGTATGCTTCATCTGTCTTAAGCAAGCCCTGCGAATACACGGTCGGCGCGATTGTAAACTTGGTCTAAGGTGAAACCGGGAATTCGGCAGATTTGCAGGAAACTTCAGCCGCAAGCTCACGATCGCCGCGCAAAAACTTTACGTCCTGATGGGAGGAAGTTCGAGGAATGCAAGACCGCCGATTCAAAGTGTTGCTGATTATCGAGCAGTGCAACCCAGAATGGGCTTCTGTTCCGCTGGTTGGCTATCGATACTACGAAGGCATCAGCCAGCTTGCCGACACAACTCTGGTGACGCACGATCGCAACCAGTCCGCTCTGCAAAAGGCGCATCCCGATCGCGAAGTTGTCTACATTGCCGAAAGCAACTTGATTAGGCAGTACTACAAGCTGGCCGAACGACTCAGCAAAATCAAAGGCAAAACGATTTGGCCGCTCTACAATACCTTAAGCTTTCCGGTCTACGACGAATTTAACCGTCAGGTGTACCAAAAGTTTCGCGATCGACTGTCCCTGAGCGGCGAAATTTGACCTGGTTCATGCCATTACGCCGATGATGCCGCGCTATCCGGTCAAGCTGATCGAAGCCTGCGATCGTACCCCGTTCGTATTGGGACCTGTGAACGGTGGCGTTCCCTTTCCGCCCGGATTCAAAGCCGTTTCGCGTCAGGAATTTGCCTACTTTAACTTTTTGCGATCGCTCGGTCGCCACCTGATTCCGGGCTATCGCAAAACCTACGAAAAAGCCGATCGAATTTTGTCAGGTTCCACCTACACCTTGAACCTGATTCAAGATCTGTTTGACGTTCCAGACGATCGCATCAGCCTCGCTTACGAAAACGGCATCACCAACGATTTTCTCAAAGGCCAAGAAGAAGTCCGAGTCCAGGCGAATTCTAATGTTGTGAAACTGCTGTTTGTTGGCAGGCTGGTTCCCTATAAAGGGGCAGATATGCTGATTGAAGCGATCGGTCAGCTAGACTCAGCAATTCAGCAAAAGATCGAACTGTCGATCGTCGGGGATGGCTCTGAAAAAACGGCACTCAAAGAGCAAGTTAAGGCGCTCAATTTGAGCGATCGCATTCACTTTACAGGCTGGGTACAGCAGCAGGAAACGCTCGACTACTATCGCAGTTCTGATATTTTTTGCTTCCCCTCCATTCGCGAATTTGGCGGCGCGGTTGTGATCGAAGCAATGGCGAGCGGCTTGCCCTGCATCGTTGTGAATAATGGCGGCATTGGTGAATATGTGACGGAAAAAACCGGATTCAAAATCGAACCCACTTCGCAATCGCATGTGGTTGAAGACCTGAAAAAGCACATTACGACGCTGGTTGAAAATCCCGCCCTGCGGCAGCAAATGGCCGTTCACGCAGTCGATCGAGCTAAGGCATTCACCTGGGAAAACAAGGTGGAAGAAGTCATCAAAATGTACAGCAAGATCGTTCCGCCTGCACAGGTTGCCCATCTCAACTTGCGGTGAGGTGTTGAGACGCGAGATCTTGGGGTTGAGGCGCGAGATCTTGTTGAGACGCGAGATCTCGCGTCTGGCACGGGGCGGGGATCGGCGGGGAATGAGGTTTAGGCGGTGGGGGGGTTCGATCGATCGCTGAAGCCAACTGAGGCTGGTTTCGGCCAGCAGTGCCAAGAGCGCAACGGGAATTGCGCCAACGAGCAAAATTGCGTTGTCATACAGCGAAAAGCCGCGCACGATAAACGTTCCCAGTCCGCCTGCGCCAATGAAGGCGGCAAGCGTGGCGCTGGCGATCACTTCCACCATCGCTGTTTTGATGCCTGCCAGCACAACCGGAAGGGCAAGCGGAATTTCGATTAGGCGCAGCACTTGCTGGCGATTCATGCCCATCCCGATCGCCGCTTCACGAATCATCGGGTCGATGTTACGAAAGGCGACATCGGTGCTAATTAAAATCGGCGGCATCACCAGCAGCGTCAGGGCGATCGCCGCCGACCAAAAAACTAAGGCCAAAATACGGAATCGCCAAAAACAAAATCGCCAAGCTGGGTACAACTCGCAAAGCGTTGAAGCTGTTAATAAAAACTGTCGCGGCGGTGCGCGATCGCGCACTCCATAAGCCCAGCGGCAGACCGAGCAGCAAGCCAACACTCAACGGCAGCAGCACCAGCAGCAAATGCTGTCTCAGAGCCGCAATCAGTTCATCTGCGTTTGCAGCGGCGTAAGCGTAAGCCTCGGCAAAATTTCCATAAGCGGCTGGAAGAGGAGATGAGCGCTAGCTTAGCGTATGGTGGGTGCTGAGATGCGAGATCTCGTCCGTTGAGACGCGAGATCTCGCGTCTCAACGGATTGGGGTTGGCTAAGAGAAGGTTGCAGTCTTGGTGCTAAGGCTGGGAGCAGATCGAGGAATAAAGACCGTTTTTCTGAAGGGAATTGCCTTGGCGATCGACCTCGATCAGCGGAATGCCGTAGTCAAGCTGGAGCGCTGAATCTGGACTGGCAAACCCGCGCAAACCCAGTTCTGCCCCAATGAGCGGGTCGGGCGGGTGGGGGTGCGATTGTTCCAGCCACAGCCCGCATCGACGATCGAAACGATCTGGAGGCGATCGGCTGGATTGAGGGCGAGACGCGCTTCGATCGAAGTGAGCAAACCGTGTCCCTGACATAATATAGTCATTGTCGATGTAAAGCGCAGTGATGGCCGATCGCAAATTCACCAAATCTTCAAACGAAACCCCTTGACCCCACGGCGGTTCGATTAAAGCGGCAATTTCCGTTTGCAGAACCATACTGCGCTGCACCTCCACCTCGCGCAGTTGAATCAATTCACCTGGTAATTTTCTCATTATGGCAACGCTCCGCTGTCGAGACCTCACCTTTTTCAGCATTGCTGCCGTCATTTTTGACAAAGACGGAACCCTTGCCGATTCACAGGCTTATCTGCGAAATCTGGGAATGCGGCGATCGCGCCTGATCGATGCCAAAGTTCCGGGTGTCGGAGAACCGCTGCTGATGGCGTTTGGCATTGGCGAGAACGGCATCAATCCGGCGGGCATGATGGCCGTTGGCTCACGCCGTGACAATGAAATTGCCGCCGCTGCCTACATTGCCGAAACCGGACGCGACTGGATGGAAGCATTGGCGATCGCCCAAGCGTCTTTTGCCGAAGCCGATCGCTATCTTCAACCCAAAGCTCCACAAACGCCGCTCTTCCCTGGCACCCTGGAATTGCTGCGATCGCTGCGATCGGCCAAGCTTAAACTTGCCATTCTCTCTGCCGATACAACCGCCAACGTCCAGGAGTTCGTACAGCACTATGCACTCGACGTGGATGCGGCGATCGGCACAGATGACAATCTGGGCAAGCCAAATCCGCAATTCCTGCAACGAGCAGGAGACGCGATCGATGTTCCTTGCGCTCAAATGCTCATCGTGGGTGATTCGATCGCAGACATCGAACTGGCGCGATTGGCAGGAGCAGCAGGCGCGATCGGCGTAACGTGGGGCTGGACATCCGCTCAATATCTAATCGGCGCGGATATCATGATCGATCAGTTCGCTCAAATCGAAGTGTTGGAATAGAATCTGGCAGGGGTTTTTGACGTACTCGCCCGGTTTCAAACTGGGGAATTCTGGGATCAAGCAGAGATTGCAGGCTGAGCCTGTCTAACATCTCCTACTCCAAGAGTTGACGCCCCAACTCTTTTAATATTGACTGCGGCGTTTTCATCCCTGTCGTTCAACGATTGGCACTGCGGGCAACGCCACAACCGATCCGACAGTTCCAGCTTTGATGAATGTGTCCGCAGTTGGCACAGGTTTTAGAACTTGGATACCAACGGCTGACAAACTGAACGAGCTTGCCTTTTTTCTGGGCGACCCATTGCAGAATTTGCAGAAATTCGCCAAATGCGAGGTCTGAAATCTTGCGTCCCCACAACCGCTGCATTCCCTTGAGATTCAAGTCTTCAAAACACAGCACATCGAACTGATTGGTGAGCTGGTGCGCTAGGTTCCAAAACCAATCACGGCGTTGGTTAGAAACCGCTTCATACTGACGAACCAAATGCTGACGCGCTTTTTCTCGGTTTGCAGATCCCTTCTGTTTGCTCGAAAGTTGACGGCTAGCCTTGCGAATTGCAGCAAGCGAACTTTTCAGAAATTGCGGTGATTCAATCTCAGACCTATCAGAACAGGTGAAAAAAGTTTTCAGCCCAAAGTCAAAACCAGCGATTCTACTCGTCTCGATTTTGATTTCCGGCTCGCCTCCTGCATCTGCTACCACAATCAGAAACACCTCGCCTAGTAGAGTGCGCTTAATTGTAACAATTAAGATTGTAACAATTAAGATTGTGCCTTCAATTGAACGTGAATTCCAGTATTGAAAAACTCGCTTGCCAATGGCAATGCGATCGCCGCTTAGAAATTTGTATCCAGTCTGTTCCAAAGTGAATGATTTGTATGTCTTGACTTTTTTGAATGATGGCGGTTTTGCTCTCTTTTTGTGATGCTTGAAAAATAATTGGTACGCCCTTTTGATGCGTTGGCAAATGTCTTGTACGGCTTGAGAGCCTACCGACTGCCAGAATGGTTTACGCTTGCGAAGCTTGGCAATATGCGCTTGAAGACGATTACAGTTCAAGTGCTTTTTCCACATCCGGTAGTAGCGCCGATGAAGGGCGATGCAATGGTTATAGATCACGCCAGCGGCAATCAGCATCCGTTTAAGATGGCGATTGCGCTTGTGCTGATAAAGCTTGAACTTGAATGTCTTCATATTCCCTATGTTAACATATTTTGTAGACAGCTGTAAACCATCTACAAAACTATGACCAAGTATAAACATTACAGACACGCTGTTGGACTGGCGACAGTTCACTTAATTTGGATACCTTGCAGGCGCAAAAAAGTCTTCTACAAGCGCGAAGACTTGAAACAGCGATGTGCTGAAATCTTCTACAGCGTTGCTAAAGAAAATAACTGGTTTATCAAGGCGCTTGAAATCGCGTCTGATCAGGTTTACCTTTTAGTGGAATACGATCCGCACACCGCAATTTCTCAATTGGCAAAAGCGTTCAAAGGGCGATCTTCAAGATTGCTCCGACAAGAGTTTCCAGAACTATTAAAGCTGCCGTCGCTGTGGACACATTCTTACTTTTTTGACACCACTGGAAAAGTCAGCACCCAGAAGATTTTTGACTACATCAACGATCCACATCATGATTGATTCACGGCTAAAGCCGTGAGAGTCGCTGACATCCCCCGGTTAAAACACGAGGGCTTTCGCTCCGTTCACGTAAAGCAACAGCGAATTCGATCGCCCCCACTGATTTGAAATCAGCCCACAATAGAATCAGAAGCCCTGATGAAAATTGCTGTTTATGGATCACACTGCGATCGAACCGCTCTTAGCAGATTTGAAACACTTAGATGCCGCTGTGCGCGATCATGCCACCGGAGAACTGTGGCGGATCTGGTTCCAGCAAAAAGGCGCATACGGTTTGGCTTTGCTAGTAGCGCAGCCAAACGCTTTTGCAAGCGGGTCATGTCCAGGCGGCTGAAGCGCTGCTGACCGAAATCATCGCAGACCAGCCGGATTTTGTGGAAGCCTGGAATCGCCGCGCTGTCCTCCACTATATGCAGGGAAACTATCGGCGATCGCTGCAAGATTGCCAGCAGGTGATCGCGCAAATTCCCTACCACTTTGGCGCACTGCACGGGCTAGGCTTGTGTCATGCCGCTTTGGGTGAATATGCTGAAGCGATTCGTGCCTTTCGTTGTGCCTTGGAGGTACAGCCGTTCGCGATCGTCAATCAGCGATTGATTCTGGAATGTACGGCAAAGCTGAGTTAGGGTGTCGAGAGACGCGAGATCTCACGTCTGTACGGGTGTCGGCGGTTCGATTGCCAGCGGGTAAGTTTCCCAGCGGTTATCCGCAAGCGGACGGGCGAGACTCCAGGTTTCTTCGCTCGTTTGCTGGAGGTAAAGCTCAAAAGGGTTTTGGCGGCGGGTGATGTGCTGTTGGGGAGAATCGATACCGTTTCGGGAGCGCTTCGCGATCGATAGGCTGTAAGTGCCTTCAATGCGGTAGCCTCTGGCAGACTCGATCGCCTGCGACTGCTGCTTTTTCACCTTGACCCGATCGACAGTGACAACAGAAGCCGCCCCGCGAAACTGCTCACTAAGCTGCTGCTGCGTTTGGTCAACCTGAAGCTGAAGCGCCTGCTCGATCGCACTTTGAGGAGGACGATCGCCGCCACATGCCGTCAGCAATACCGCCAGCAGTAGAGCGACGATCAAGCCGATCGTTTGCCGCCAAGAGAACGCGATCGCCCGCACCATACCCGTTTCCTTATCCGATCAGAACTCTTTCATCTTCCCACCGATCCCCGTACAGACGCGAGATCTCGCGTCTCAACCACGAGATCTCGCGTCTCTACCCACCCGACACCCGACACCCAACCGTGCAAGGATTTCTCAACCTCAACAAACCCGCTGGCTTCACGTCTCACGACTGCGTGGCGCGAGTGCGGCGACTGCTCAAACGTCAAGCGTGTCGGACACGCGGGCACACTCGATCCGGCTGCAACCGGAGTTCTACCGATCGCGATCGGCAGCGCCACGCGCCTGCTTCAGTTTCTCCAGTCGGACAAGGCCTATCGCGCCACAATTCGCTTTGGCCTCGTCACGGCAACGGACGATCTGGAAGGCGAAGTGCTGCACCAAGCCGCCGTTCCCACGCTCGATCGCACGGCTGTCGAAGCGCTGATTCCGCAGTTCTTGGGATCGATCGCGCAAATTCCGCCGCGCTACAGCGCCATTCAGGTGCAGGGCAAGCGGCTGTATGACTTGGCGCGATCGGGTGTGGAAGTTGAAGTTCCCATCCGGACGGTGCGAATTGATGCGATCGACATCCAAGCTTGGCATCCCGGTGATTTTCCAGAACTGGAAGTAGACATTGCCTGCGGTGCAGGAACCTATATTCGCTCGATCGCCCGCGATCTCGGTGATTTACTCGGCACGGGCGGAACTTTGGCTGCTTTGATTCGTACTCGCAGCAGCGGTTTTGATTTAGCCGATAGCTTAACGTTGGAGGAATTGAGCGATCGCGTCGCGCAAAATCTCTGGCACCCCATTTCACCAGATGCCATACTCAATCACCTGCCGATCGTGACGCTGGAAACAGAAACGGCGAAGCGCTGGTGCCAAGGCCAAAAAATTGGATGCAGTCATGATATGGGGGTTTGTCGCGTGGCGGATCAGGAAGGCCGATTGCTGGGAATTGCAAAGGCGATCGCCACTGAAAATGGCTGGCTGTTGCGTCAACAGGTTGTTTTAAGTTCAATAGAACAAAGCCAATCATAGCCAAATCGCCGCTCATTTTGTTCCTCAGCCTTCAACAGAATTCGCAACAGTTCGATCGCATTTTTTTCAACAGTTGAATGGAAGCTAACACCGTAATTTACTGATGCAAATGCCCTCGCGAGAAGAGCGTCCGGCACGAATCAGCGAAGCTGGTCGCCCTCCAACAAAATACCCTCGCCTGCAAGTGGCGAAGCCATCGCTCTCACTCTGGCAGAAAACCAGCCTCCAAAACTTGTGTAGAAGTGTAAGGGCACGATCGCGGAAAAGTCGATTCAGGCAATCCCGTTTCTGCGCTGGCTTGGTCGATCGCATTCTCATAACATTCTGCAAACACCTCTTCTAGAAATGGTTTGAGACTCGGTGAATCTTTTAGTAAGTCGCGAACTCGTCTGCGATGTTCGACAATACTTGCTTGCCAACTACTGCTTCGGCATTCGGACTGAAATTGCCACTTGAGTAGATGAGTCAGAAGAACGACAAGGTTGCTTTTTAAGCTTCTGCGATCGCTACGTGCCATTGATTCAATTTCGTCAATTAGATTTTCCCAGTCGATCGCCTCATAATTCTGCTGTTTCATCTGGGCGATCGTCGTCTCGATCCACTGAAGATAATCCGTTTCATACAAGCTTTGGCGTTGGGCATTCAGTTCGGCTGTCATCATTCAAATCCTGACTGAATCGGCATAATACTTATTTTAAGTGCTGAACTAATAGAAGACACTAAAGATGAAGCGATCGCGAAGCTTGCGGAACGGTATCGCTCCCACACCCCCAACCTCGCCCGTAGAAGGCGAAGCCACCGCCCTTCACAAAACACATGACTGAGGTGCGATCGTCTGAACTTTTACTGCTAGAAGCTTGACAAGCTGCTTAGAATACGAATAGAGCTAAAAGTAGAAGGAAGATTTATACGCGATGAGTATTGTAATTTCCGACGAAATTGTGATTGCAACTCGCATGACCGAAGCCGAAATCAGGTTAGAAATTGCGGTGATGTTATTTCAGAAGGAAAAACTAACGCTTGCTCAAGCAGCGCGGTTTGCACGAATTCATCGCGTTGCTTTTCAACATACTCTTGCTAGCCGTCACATTCCAGTACATTATGATGTGGAAGACTTTGAGCAGGACATCAAGAATTTACGCGAGACGGGTAGATTGTGATTGTTGTTAGTGATACGTCACCCATTAATAATCTTGCTGCGATCGATCACCTCCATTTACTTCAACAACTTTACGAAATAGTCATCATTCCTGAAGCGGTTTTTCGAGAACTAACCGATCCTGATTTTCCGACCGCTGGCTCAACTGAGGTTCAAACATTTGATTGGATTCAAACTCGTTCAGTACGCGATCGCACTACAGTAGAAGCACTCCGCAGCGATTTGGATATTGGAGAAGCGGAAGCTATTGCGCTAGCGATCGAACTGAATGCAGATCAAGTATTAATCGATGAACGTCGCGGTCGCCTGATTGCCGATCGATTCAATCTGCAATACACAGGCGTTTTGGGCATTTTGGTTGAAGCCAAAAGTCGAGGGTTTATTGCTGCGGTTAAGCCTTTAATGGATGCTCTGATTAACCAAGCAGGGTTTTGGATCGCTCCAGCTTTGTACGATCGAGTCCTGCAAATTACTAATGAAGTTGACGCGATCGAATAAGCGATCGCCCACCCTCAAATCCAAGCGCGATCGCCCCCCAATAAAACACCCTCGATCGCCCCCAGCAAACCCAACAAAAGCGCGATCGCCCATTTAACTATCAAGACCTAATCGACGCTTGACCTCATCGATCGAAACAGGTTGCGTCTGCTTCGCACGTTCATCAAGTAGCGCCATCAATTTTTCATTCTGACGAGTTCTTGCAACTTCAATATCAAAATCATCAATGGCTTCTTGCCGATCGAGTTCTAAAAATATCTCTTCGGCATTGAGAGCAAGATTTTCGCCTGACATCATCTTTCTAGGCTGCAAAATTGTACACTGGCGTTTCAACAAATCGAATCGGTTTTTCTTGACTTAGGATGATTTGCTGTAGTCGTTCCATCGTGATTGGCGAGAAAAATTGCTCACCTGTTTCTAAGTTGATTCGTGCAGGTACATTCTCAACTAAAAAGAATTTGTCGTTCACTTGTAGTGAGTAGGTTACTGTTTGCTCTACAAGCGTTTCTTTCTTATCGTTCATCATTGTTGCTTCTCCTTTTAGTGAAGTTGTCGCTCCAGCGATCGGGATCAGGTTTGTACAGTGTAATGATTTTAACTAAGGGGCGAGAGGGATAGCTGCACTGAATATGAAGCGCTCCCGGAACGGTATCGACCCGTCCCAGTCACACCACAAATCAAGCAGCTAGCCCCATACTTATCTTCAGGATAATCCTCAATGACTTGTCCAGTCGCGCTACCGAAGGTCTGCGAAGCAACCGCCTCCCGAACTTCTTGAACCTGTATGCCTCTGAGAGTCGATTGGTCAACCGCTTGTTTGGAGAACTCAAATTCATCAGCGGCAATTTTTCGACGGATTTCTTCAATCAGCGTTGTCATCTCACGATCGTATCGAATAAGTGACACGAAGCGATCGCCCCCTTGCTAGCAAAAGAAGCGATCGCCCTCCCTCCAATCAACCCCGCCCGTAGGAGGCGAAGCCCTCGCCCCTCATTCCGGCAGAAAACCCGCTTCTAAAACTTGTGCAGCACTGTAGGGGCACGATCGCGGAAAAGTCGCTTCTGGCAACCCTGTCTCTGCGCTAGCTTGATCGATCGCAGCCTCGTAGCATTTGGCGAATACTTGCTCTAAATACGGCTTGAAGCTTGGAGATTCTTCCAAATCTTCGAGAATGCATCTGCGATGTTCAACGATGCTTGCTTTCCAGCTATTGCTTCGGCGTTCGGGTTGAAATTGCCACTTGAGCAGATGAGTTAGAAGAATGACAAGACTACTTCTAAACCCTTTCCGTGCGCTGCGTCCCATATCTTCGATTTCGTCTATTAAATTTTCCCAGTCAATATCCGCGTAGTTCTGCTGTTTTAGCTGCTCGATCGTCGAGTCAATCCACTTAAGATAGTCGGCTTCGTAAAGGCTTTGGCGTTGGGCGTTCAGTTCGGCTGTCATAGTTCAACTCCTGGCTGAATCGACATAGCAACCATTCTAGAGGACGGCAATACCCCCAGACTCGATCGCAAAACCGATCGCCTCGCACCCTCACCGCTGCATACAATTGGAGCATCCGCAGAAAGGATGAGGGTCGGCTTAGCGTGGCGTGTCACCCTGATCCCCAACTTCTAACCCTGAATTCCTAAACCATGCAGCCAACCAACCCCAATCAATTTACCGAAAAGGCGTGGGAGGCGATTACGCGCACTCCCGACGTCGCCAAGCAAGCGCAGCACCAGCAGATCGAGTCTTAGCATTTGATGCGATCGTGGCCTTCCAAAACGGTATCGCTGCTCGATCGAGTCGCTTGAGTTACACTAATGGCACACTTTGAAAAATATTGCTTAAGCGCATAATGACTACTCTTCAAATTGATAATTTACCTGACGACATATATCGAAATCTTCAAAATCTTGCTACTCAGAAGAATTTCACGCTTGATGAGGCAGTTGTTCTCCTTTTGAGACAGGCGTTGCAGTCTGTTGATGTGAACGTAATCCAAGAGCAATCAGCAAAATCGATCGCTGAAGTTTTAGCAAAAATTCGTAGTCGCCCAAGAATGAATCCAATTGATTTTGGGCTATTAGATAGCACGATTTTGATTCGGGACGATCGCAACCGATGACTCTACGGTGCGTCCTCGATACAAACATCTGCATCAAGCTATTTATCGCTGATCCCCTCACTCCAAAAGTCAATCAGCTATTTGATCATCTCAGCGATCGATCTGCTGAATTTTTTGTTCCTGACTTGCTCTTTATCGAATGTACAAACACACTTTTGAAGTACGTTCGCGCTAATCTTTATACTGCTGAGCAAGTGCAGGCAGATTTAACAGATTTACAGGCTTTGCGATTTCAGGTCACTTCGACCAGAAGTTTGATGATTGAGGCAGTTCAAATTGGTGTGGATTACGGAATTACAGCTTATGATGCCTGCTACGTGGCGTTGTCGCAGCGCGTCAATGCACCATTGCTAACTTTGGATGAGCGATTAGTGAATTCGTTAGCAAGTAGCGGTTTTGATGTGCAGCTATTTACAGATTTTACTGTGCCGCCTTTGCCAACTTGAGAGCGATCGCCCCCTTGCTAACGAAAGAAGCGATCGCCCTCCATCCAATCAACCCCGATCGCCCTCGCTCACACATTCAATCACTCAAACCCAATCGACGCTTAACTTCATCCATCGGAATTGTTTGAGTTTGTTTGGCGCGATCGTCTAGCAGTGTCATTAATTTCTCATTCTGACAAGTTCGGGCAACTTCAATATCAAAATTATCAACTGCACTAATTACAAGTTCACTGCCATCAGCCAGCTTGACGATCAAATCTTCGTCACTCATAAGCTGCTTCGTGTCGATCGAGTTCTAGAAAATCTCTTCAGCATTCAAAACCAAGTCTTCATCTGACAGCGGCGGAAAATCAAGATGAAGCGCTCGCCTGAAAATTTCTACAGCAATATCTAGCTGTTCCGATTCAGTTAAGTGGTCGAACATCCCCAAAAGTTCTTGCACAGAAGTCGTCATCGCCACCTCCCTCAAATCTGCTCACAGGATAACATGAGTTCAATAAACGTTCTGAGGAAGCGATCGCCCTCCCTCCAATCAACCATTCACGCCGCAAAGTTATACACAGGCGTTTCAATCACTCGAACAGGCTTTGCTTGACTCAAAATAATTTGCTGTAGCCGTTCAACTGTTGTCGGTGAAAAGAACTGTTCGCCTGTTTCTGAATTAACTCGTGCAGGGACATTTTCAACGAGATAAAACTTTTCAGCGACTTGTAATGAATAGGTGACTGTTTGTTCTATCAGTGTTTCATTCGCGTGATTCGTCATTGCTACTTCTCCTTTCGGTAAAGTTATTGCTCCAGCGATTCGGATCTGGTTCGTACAGCGTGATGATTTTGATCAGTGGACGGGAGGGATAGCTGCATTGAATGTGAAGTGGACGACCGCGAAGCGCTCCCGGAACGGTATCACCCTCCGTCACTCCACAAATCAAACAACTAGCGCCATACTTATCTTCAGGATAATCCTCAATGACTTGTCCGGTAGCAATCGCCTCCCGAACTTCCTGAACCTGTATGCCTCTGAGAATTGACTGATCGACTGCGTGTTTAGAGAATTCAAACTCATCAGCGGCAATCTTTTGACGAATTTCTTCAATGAGCGTTGTCATCTCTCGATCGTATCGAATCAGTGACACGAAGCGATCGCACAGCTTGCGGTACGGTATCGCCCTCCCTCCAATCAACCCCGATCGCCCCCATCCATCCCACAAAAGCGATCGCCCCTCACAAAACACCATTGCTTGAGGAGTGAGAAATGATCGCAGCATAAAGATTAGATTTGCGAAAATAGGTTGAAACTAGAGCAGCAACCAATCATCTTTTACTTCAGTAACAATCGCGCTGAGAAAATTCTTAAGAGTTGGTTCATGCTTGAACTTTCCGCGATTAATATGGCTGAAGTTTTCCCACTCTGCAAATGTCCAACCAACAGGTGGATCTTCATCTTCCCTAGTTATGTCTAAAAGAGGCGATGAACTAGGAATAGAATATGCTCCCAATTCGAGAGTGAAGTATCTTCGCAGCCAGTCAGACGGTTGATTTTCATCCATCAAAAAAGCGATAGCAGTGTATAAAGCTTCGCCAGTAGTTCTAGGTGCTGGCATTGTGAAATAAATTAATCCAAGCTCATCAGACATCTTGACAAATTGACAAACTGGTTGAACAGCGAGCGAATAGTAGCACAACGAATTATCACCAGCATTCTTACTCCAAATTTGAGAAATCCAGTCTTGGATTGAACCGTTGATACAACTAGCAATCAAATCACTGAACTGCTTTTCAACAAGATGTTGAATTAATTTGTGAGCAAAGTCGTAGTGCTGACGATGCAGTAATTCTTGCAGCTTTGCCGCTGAAATCTCGCCCATCTGCATGATTTCTTTGAGCCGTGCTTGCATTAAATCTTCGTTATTCATGAAACTTCTCTTTTTGAAAGATTATTGTTTGCTTTGGCTGCATTGAGTTGTTTAAATTCAAATGTCCTCTCAAGTTCTTCTTTCATACATAGAAGAAACCCGGAAATTTGCTCTACCTATTTTACTGATTTTCCGTAAATTCACGGGGCTTCATTGGAACTTCATGTAGAACTAATTCAACATACGCTCACAGAAGAGTTTAAGTAGAAGGACGGCAATACCCCCAGACTCGATCGCAAAACCCGATCGCCTCGTACCCTCACCGCTGCATACAATTGGAGCATCCGCAGAAAGGATGAGGGTCGGCTTAGCGTGGCGTGTCACCCTGATCCCCAACCCCTAATTCCTAACTCCTAGACTTATGCAGCCAACCAACCCCAATCAACTTTACCGAAAAAGGCGTGGGAGGCGATTACCCGTACTCCCGACGTAGCCAAGCAAGCGCAGCACCAGCAGATCGAATCCGAGCATTTGATGCGATCGCTGCTCGATCAAGAAGGACTAACCGCGAGCATCTTGAGCAAAGCAGGCATCAACACGCAAAAGCTGCGCGACTATACTGATGACTTTATTAGCCGCCAGCCGAAAGTTTCCGGTGCGGGAACGTCCGTGTATCTGGGGCGATCGCTCGATACCTTGCTCGATCGCGCCGAAGCGTTTCGCAAAGAATTTGGTGACGAGTTTATATCGATCGAGCATTTGCTGTTGGGATATGCAAAAGACGATCGATTTGGTAAGGCGATGCTTCAAGAGTTTCGCTTAGATGAAAACAAGCTGCGCCGCACGATCGAACAGGTAAGAGGCAATCAAAAAGTGACCGACCAGAACCCCGAAGGAAAATACGAAGCGTTGGAAAAGTACGGTCGCGATCTGACGCAGTACGCTCGCGAAGGCAAGCTCGATCCCGTGATTGGACGAGACGACGAAATTCGCCGCACGATTCAGATTTTGTCGCGCCGCACGAAAAATAACCCCGTCCTGATTGGCGAACCCGGAGTCGGGAAGACCGCGATCGCGGAAGGACTCGCCCAGCGAATTGTCAGCGGCGACGTACCGCAGTCGCTCCAAGACCGCAAGCTGATCGCGCTCGACATGGGCGCACTGATCGCTGGAGCCAAATATCGCGGCGAATTTGAAGAACGACTCAAAGCCGTCCTCAAAGAAGTCACCGATTCTCGCGGCACGATCATTCTATTTATTGACGAAATTCACACGGTCGTCGGCGCGGGTGCAACGCAGGGCGCAATGGATGCCGGAAACTTGCTGAAGCCGATGCTGGCGCGGGGCGAACTCCGCTGCATCGGGGCAACCACGCTGGACGAATACCGCAAATACATCGAGAAGGATGCCGCTCTGGAACGGCGATTCCAGCAGGTCTACGTGGATCAGCCGACAGTGGAAGACACGGTTTCGATTCTGCGCGGCCTGAAGGAACGCTATGAAGTGCATCACGGGGTGAAGATTTCGGACAGTGCCCTCGTTGCCGCTGCCGCACTTTCGACCCGCTACATCTCCGATCGATTCCTGCCCGACAAGGCGATCGATCTGGTAGACGAAGCCGCTGCGAAGCTGAAGATGGAAATCACCTCGAAGCCGGAAGAGTTGGATGAAGTCGATCGCAAAGTGCTTCAGCTTGAGATGGAGCGGCTTTCACTTCAGAAGGAAACCGATCGCGCCTCTCGCGATCGACTAGAGCGCATCGAGAAGGAACTGGGCGATCTGAAGGAAACTCAATCCGCGCTGAATGCTCAGTGGCAGGCGGAAAAGGATGTGATTACGCACATTCAAAAGCTGAAGGAAGAACTCGATCGCCTTAAACGTCGAGGTTGCTCAGGCCGAACGCGACTACGACCTCAACCGGGCTGCGGAACTCAAGTACGGTAAATCTACGGACATCCAGCGGCAGCTTGAAGAAGCCGAGCGGAAGCTGGCGGAAACGCAGACGACGGGTAAGTCGATGCTGCGCGAAGAAGTCACCGAGGCCGACATCGCCGAAATCATCTCGAAGTGGACAGGCATCCCGATCAGCAAACTGGTCGAATCGGAAATGCACAAGCTCCTACAGCTTGAAGACGAACTGCACAAGCGCGTCATCGGTCAGGCGAAGCGGTGACGGCGGTTGCGGATGCAATTCAGCGATCGCGGGCTGGACTTGCCGACCCCAACCGCCCCACAGCGAGCTTCATCTTCCTTGGCCCAACGGGAGTCGGCAAAACCGAACTCGCCAAAGCCCTTGCCGCTTATCTGTTCGATACGGAAGAAGCCCTCGTCCGCATCGATATGTCAGAATATATGGAGAAGCATTCGGTTTCGCGCCTGATTGGTGCGCCTCCCGGATACGTCGGCTACGACGAAGGCGGCCAGCTTACCGAGTCGATTCGCCGCCGCCCCTATGCCGTGATTCTGTTTGACGAAATCGAAAAGGCGCACCCGGACGTATTCAACGTCATGCTGCAAATTCTCGATGATGGTCGCGTCACAGATTCGCAAGGCCACACGGTCGATTTCAAGAACTCCGTGATCATCATGACCAGCAACATCGGCTCTCAGTATATTCTCGATGTTGCGGGTGACGATCGCCACTACGACGAGATGCGCGGTCGCGTCATGGAAGCCATGCGCCAAAGCTTCCGCCCCGAATTCCTCAACCGCATTGACGAAATCATCATCTTTCACGGCCTCAACAAGGCGGAACTACGCGAGATCGTCAAGCTGCAAGTTGAGCGGCTGGGTCGGAGGCTGGGCGATCGCAAGATGTCCCTCCGCCTCTCAGATACTGCCCTCGACTTCCTCGCTGAAGTCGGCTACGACCCCGTCTACGGCGCACGCCCCTCAAGCGAGCCATCCAGCGCGAACTCGAAACGCAAATTGCCAAATCGATCCTGCGTGGCGATTTCTCCGATGGCGATGTCATCTTCGTAGATGTCGAAAACGAACGCTTAGCTTTCAAACGTCTCCCCTCTGAGTTGGTCACGGCTCAGTGAGGACCAAATCTCATCATCCTGGGGTGGGCAATTTGTCCGCCCCTTTTTTTGTCAAAATAATGCGATGAACGATGCCCCGGAATTGAGATTGACGCAGCTTGGCGAAGGACTTCCTGCCATTACTTCATCCTTCGGTGCTGCCTTAGCCGAAGCCTGTGCAATCTGCCTGAATGATCAAGGGCATCCGCAAGGAATCGAACTGCACGTTAGTGGCAACTTTTCAGCCCGCTTTAAGCTCTATTGGCAACCCGTGACTGACCAAATGCTGCGCTGCTGGAACGATGAGGAATTCACGACCGAGCAGGCGGCTTACGGCATTGCGTTTATGCTAGTTAAAAAGCTGACTGGCTTTACGGTCATTGAGCGATCGCGCCGAGGAACCGGATTCGACTACTGGTTAGGCAACGAACCGACAGCCAATGATCTACCCTTCAAAAACAGGTACGTCTAGAAGTTTCTGGCATCCGCAAAGGCGATGACAGCCGAGTTAGAGCTAGAGTAAAACAAAAGCGTGAGCAAACCAACCCTTCTGATGGTGAATTGCCAGCTTACATCGTTGTCGTTGAGTTTAGTAAACCCTTGTCGGTGATGGTGCAGAAATGAATCGAATTCAAGCTTTGCATCAACAAGCAATGGATTTGGCGGAAGCTGCATTTACTGCCAAACTGAGAGGCGATACCGTTCCGGGAGCGCAGAGCGATCGCACCCAAGCCGATCAGCTTCTACGACAAGCATTTGCCAAAGAATCTGAAGCCGCTGCACTTGTGGCGAATGATCTCGACGCAGAACCAACGCGATCGGTTCTACATCGCAGCGCGGCTTCATTGGCGATCGACTGTGGAGAATTCCAAGCAGCAGAACGCTTAATTGCCACTGCTTTGACCGGAAACCCACCTAAAGAAATTGCAGAAGAACTCAGAGACTTATTTATTCAAATTAATCTACGCCACTATTTTGAACGGCATGGAATCGCTTTGGAAGAATTGCCGAACTCTCTACAGGTGATTTAGGGCGATCGAATCTCATAATTTTGGGGTGGGCAATCTGTCCACCCTTTTTGTGGCAGCGCTACGAATTTTAATCCTGCTTCAAGCGGATCAGCCGAAACAACTCTTCAGAAATGCTTTTCGCCAAAGTTGATTCCATCGGGCAGCTTACCGTGCGCTGTTCGGACTGAAACCATTCGATCGCCTCTTCTAACTGCTGAACCGAGTACGGCTCCTGCGTCAGCATCCGAATCAACAGGTTTTCCACAATCAAGGCTTGTGAATCGTTGAGAACCAGCATTTTAGCGGCCTCCTTTCTCGGCTTTCGCCAAAATTACCAGGGCTTTGTCGATGTCTCGAACCTTGATCGATCGCAGGGCAGTCAAGATCGATCGCAACAAAGCAACTTCATCGTCTGAAAGCGTGACCATCTTTGATATCTCCATAAAAAAGTTTGCTCAGATGTCCCTACGGATATCTAAGAGATTTCGGTCACTTCAAATCATCTCATAGTGACGCACAAACTCGCAAGTATATACGTCCTTAAACTAGCGGACATGACATGATCAGAGGTATGGCGCAAAAGAAACGAAACAAGGTGGAAATTCGGGCATACATCCCAAAAGAGCTAGATAAGCTGGTTCGATCGCTGGCAACGCTCAGGGATGAAACCTTGTCGGCTGTGATTGAGGAAAGCCTAGAAAAGTGGATTACTGAAGACCAAAACTTGCAGCTTAGAGACAAGCACAATTTAGACGAAATCGATTAGGGCTGAACAATCAGTGGCCGCAAAAAAACGGAAGCCAGAGATTCGAGTGTTTGTTGAGGAGGATTTAGATCGCCGTCTCAAGGCACTTGCGGGTCTCAAAGACACTTCGTTAAGCGGTTTGGTGAATGAGGCGATCGAGTTCTACATCAACCACAATGCTGAGGCGCAAAGGTTGATTAAGCGGTTCAACTTGGAAGATCTCAGTGATTTGGAAGAATAATGTAAAGAGCGATGGCAGACAAAGAGCATTTGAGGATTTTGCGGGGAGGGGTCGATCGCTGGAACCAATGGCGACAGAAGAATCCTGACTTACAACCTGATCTTAGCGATGCCAATCTCAGCGAGGCTAACCTCTTCGTTGTCAACTTCCGCAATGCTAACCTCCGCACTGCCTACCTTAGCGATGCCAACCTCCGCAGCGCCAACCTCCATAGCGCCGACCTCCGCGATGCCTACCTCAGTGATGCCAACCTTAGCAATGCCAACCTTAGCAATGCTAAGCTCAGCGGTGCTGTCCTAAAAAGGACTCAGGCTCCAGGTGCTAATTTTCAAAAAGCAGACCTAACTGGAATTACTATAGAAGATTGGAATATTAGTAGTACAAAAAAACTAGACGATGTAATTTGTAAATACATCTTTTTCAAGGAGGTAAGGCAAGAACGTCGCTCTAGCGATTGCACCAAAACTTTTGCTCCAGGAGACTTCGCAAAACTAGTTCAAAAATCTCTAGAAACAGTCGATCTAATCTTCAGCAACGGTATCGACTGGAAAGCTTTCTTTCAATCATTTGGAGATTTGCAAGTTGAGTATGGCGATCGCCCCATATTTATCCAAGCGATCGAAAACAAAAACGATGGCACTTTCGTAATTCGCCTCAATGTTCCACCCGATTTAGACAAAGGGGCGATCAAGCGTCAAGCAATGAAACTGTATGAAACAAAGCGACTTGAATTGGAAGCTTGGTATCGATCGACGTTGCACTTGAAAGATGAACAAATTGAAGATTTACGTCAGCACAATAAAGATTTAATGGAACTTGCTAGGTTAAAACCAAACCAACCTATTCAGAACTACATTAACTCGAACGTCACTCATCAACATGGGCAGGGTGATAATTTTGGAGGCGATCGCATTCAGGGCAACAAGGTGATTGGCGATCGCGATGAAACTTCCGAACGCTGAAGCCACCTTCATTGATCTTGCCAAGCTGCAAAACTACAGCCTCAACTTGCAGCACGATCGCGGCCAACACAAAGCCCGATTATTTGCCGCTATTCTGGGATTAAGCAGCGACGACACAGAATCCTACGAGGGGGCTACAAGCGCCACTTTTGAGAAGTATTCCTCACAAGCTGAAAGCCAGTGTATGGAAGCCGTTGCGCCACCTTCTACCCCAAAACGAGCAGCGATCATCGCGAAAGCGGCTTTCTGCCCAAAATGCACTCGCTTGGTGTAATTCCATACCTGCGCTTAAACGCCGCCGCAAAATGTGCCGAGTTCGAGTAGCCGACGATCGCCGCCACTTCAGCAACCGTAGAGGTTTTCTGCCGCAGCAGTTGTTCCGCCAGTTCCATCCGTCGATCGGTCACAATCCGTTGATCGGTCACATAGTCAAACACCGTCTTGCCAAACAGATCCCGAAACCGCCGCTGAAGCGTATGAGAACTCACCCCCACCCGCTGCCCCAGTTCCATCACCGAGGGCGGATTCTCCAAGCTCGCCAGCAGAATGTCCCTACGCCTCATGCACGCAATCGATCGTTGTTTTGGGCGATCGCCTCTCCTGCTCCAGCCCAATCAAATGAAGCTGCGTTGCCAGCAGTTCAAACACCTTCCCCTGAAGATACATCCGTTGCAGCGACCCGCGATAGGGCGCACTCCACAACTGCTGCGCGATCGATCGAATCGCCGGAGCCACAGTCGGATAAAACGACACCTTCCACTCTTCCCCTTTGAACAACTGCTTTCGCAAATCATCAGGCGTCTGCTCATCCAACCATGACTCCAGCACTGCGGGCAAAACCTCCACGCTCACACACTTAAAAGGCTCTCCGCCCCGATGCTTTTCCACATAAGCAGGCGACAATCCCGCTGCCCGAAAAATAGCCGCGATTTCCGCCCAAATTCGGATGCACCGCATCAAAGTAGATAAAGCTTGACAGAAAAACTCCTATTTCAATCAAATGATCATGCGCCGGAACCTCAAGCATCCAGTCTTGATCAAATTCCCGCTCCACAAAGCTCAACCAAACTCCAGGCGACAACTCCGCGCTGCACTCATAGCCCCGCCCCAACCGCGCCGGAACCGCCACAGCTTCCTCAAACTCATCCAGCAGCAAATCACCCAAATCAGCCACCGAAGCCTGTTCACACAGTTCTTCCCAATCTGATATGTTCAGCGTCAGTGTCATAAAGAAAGCAGCGAAAAGAAAGCAGCGAAAGCCAGATGCAAATAATTAGCAACAATCTACCACGATCGCCTCTGCTCCCATCGATCGCCATCAATTTGTTGCGGGTCAGCGATTCTCATGCTGTGGAGAGTGTAGTTCTGACCAGGCTGAAAAAACGAGAGCTTCTGCTGGCTGGTTCTGTAACAGTTAGTCATGAAAGCGTGTCGATCCCCGAAGCGCAACTCTATATTGAGCGTAGAGAATTTCTGATACGAGCGGATTGATTTTTTATGGGGCAGGGGATCGCAGGACAAGTAGTTTTAATTACCGGAGCCTCTTACGGCATCGGTGCAGGTTTGGCGCGGCAACTGGCAAATCGCTTCACGGGCATTCGTCTGATTTTGGCGGCGCGGAGCTTCGATCGCCTCGAAGAAATCGCTGCCGACTGCCGCAAAGCCGGAGCCGAAGTGCTGGTTATTCCGACTGACATGACGCAAACTGAGCAGGTGCAGGCATTGGCCGCGAAAGCGATCGCCCAGTTTGGCCGCGTCGATGCGATCGTCAGCAATGCCGGATATGGGCAGATGGGACCCGTTGAACTGATCCCCGCTGAAGCGACCGAGCGGCAATTTCAGGTGAACGTGTTTGGCCCGTTAACGCTGATTCGCGCTTTGATCCCGACGATGCGATCGCAGGGCGGCGGACGGATCATTCTGATTAGCTCTTTGGGCGGACGGATGGCCTTTCCGTTTGGCGGCATGTACAGCGCCTCGAAATTTGCGCTGGAAAGTTTGGGCGATGTGCTGCGGATGGAGCTAGAGCCGTTCAAAATTCGCGTCAGCATTGTCGAGCCGGGACCTGTGCAGACGGAATTTTTCTCGGTCGTCAATCAGGCGGTTGCCGAAACCATCACCGATCCGCAAAATACGCCCTATCGTTCCGCTTTTGCCAAACTGGAACATCTCGATCGCCAAGTCAACAGCCGCGCTTGGAGTTGCGAACGGGTAGCCGATGTGATTATTCGAGCATTGAGCGATCGCCGTCCGCGTCCGCGCTATGTGGCGGCAACGGGCGGCAGCATTCTTCTGTTTCTGATGACCAAGGTGCTGCCCACCTGGTTTACCGATCGCTTCTGGCAGCGCTTCTACGGAATTAATTTGGTGGCGAAAGAGTGGCAGGCGCGGGAACTGACGGGAAGTTCGGCAGCGATCGATTCATCGGCTCAAATTGGCGATCCGGATGTGATACAGCCCGATCGTTAAGATTACGAGTCGTTTCGGTTAAAAGAACAGCAAAAAATTTTCTCTTTGCGAAGATTTCCAGTAGACGCTTCTACGGAATCGCTTCATCATAGAAATTTAAAGTGTCACGGACGGCGGACGAAATGGACTTGCTAGAATATCAGGCCAAAGCGCTGTTTCGCGAAATGGGCATTCCGGTTTTGCCCTCGCAGCGCATTGACCACTGCCGCGACCTGAAAGGCCTGAAAATTCCGTATCCGGTCGTGCTGAAATCGCAGGTTTATACCGGAGGACGCGGCAAAGCAGGCGGCGTCAAGTTCGTTGCCAACACGATCGACGCGATCGCCGCTGCCCAAGCGATCTTTAACCTGCCGATCATGGGGCAATATCCCGAAGTGCTGCTGGCCGAAGCCAAATACGATGCTCAGCAAGAGCTTTACCTCGCCGTTCTGCTCGATCGCACGACGCGCTGTCCGCTGTTGCTGGGGTCGATCGCGGGCGGCAGCGAAACCGACCTGACCATGAAGCAGCTACAGCAGGTGCAGGTCGATCAGGAATTTTCGTCGTTCTATGCGCGGCGCTTAGCGCTGAAGATGAATTTGTCGGGGGAACTGATTCAGTCGGTCAGCGCGATCGTGGAGAAAATGTACCGCCTGTTCGTCTCCAAAGACCTCGACCTGATCGAAATCAATCCGCTCGGTGTGAGTCGATCGGGCGACGTGATGGCGCTGGATGGCAAAGTCACGGTCAATGATGAAGCGCTGGGTCGCCATCCCGACCTGAACGGGCTGCAAGGACAACTGCCGACGCGATCGCCTGCCAGCCTGCGATCGATCCTCAACTTCATTCCGCTGGAGGGCAACATCGGCGTGTTGTGCAACGGTGCAGGGCTGACCATGGCAACGCTCGATCTGCTCCATAAAGCAGGCGGCAAGCCCGCAGGATTCGTGAATTTGGGACGCGAAGGTCGCTACGGACTGTCACCCGAACAGCTTCAAATCCAGATCGAGCAGGGACTGGAACTGCTCAAACAGGCAAAAGGCGTTAAGGTGATTTTGGTGAATCTGCTCAGCAGCATCGTGTCCGCCTCGGATATTGCCAGCGCGATCGCCAGCTACCTCCAGCGTCAGCCCTACAATCATCGCGCTCCGCAAATCATCGTCCGCTTGGTCGGCAACGAATTCGCCTCAGCCCAAGAAATGCTGATGGCGATCGAGGTTCCCACGCTCGATCATTTGGATGATGCGATCGCCAAAGTCGTTTCCCTCAGCAAATCAAAGCTCGCCTAGCCATCATGAACCTTACCACCTCCAAGATTTTAGTTCAGGGCATGATGGAGCCAATGGGATCGCGCTATGTGCCGCTGATGATGAACTACGGGACGCCGATCGCAGCCGGAATCAGTCCGGGGCATCGCGGCGAAACGATCGGCGGCATTCCCGTCTTTGATATGGTCGAGCAAGCGATCGAATCTCTCGGCGCGATCGACACCTCCGTGATTCTCGTCCAGCCCTATCTCGTCCTGGATGCCGCTCTCGAAGCAATGGCCGCAGGCATCCGCCAGCTTGTGATCGTGACCGAAAGCGTCCCACCGCTCGACATGGTGCGCCTGACCCGCAAAGCCGAAGCAACCGGAACGATCGTGATCGGCTCCAGTTCACCGGGGATCATTGTGCCGGGAGAACTGCTGCTGGGCATTCATCCCGCCGAATTTTACAGACCCGGATCGATCGGGCTGATCAGCCGCAGCGGAACCTTAATCTACGAAGTGGCGCTGACGCTGACGCAGGCAGGTCTAGGCCAGTCGATCGCCATCAGCATCGGCGGCGATCGCATCCTCGGCTCGTCCTACGACTACTGGCTCAATTATCTCCAGCAAGATCTCCGCACCGAGGCGATCGTCTTGGTGGGCGAAATTGGTGGCGACAGCGAAGAACAAGCCGCCAAGCACATTACTCAGGCGATCGACAAGCCCGTAATCGCCTACATCGCCGGACGCACCGCTCCCCGACGGCAGGTGATGGGACATTCCAGCGCTGTGATTACGACGCAGATCACCGATTTTGATGCAGATTTGGGCACGTTCGATCGCAAAATTGCCGCCATGAAGCAGGCTAAAATTCCGGTTGCCGATCGACCCTCGCAAATTCCTGATTTGCTCAAAAAAGCCCTAGCCCACAAGAAGCCGACCCTACAGGCTTGATTCTTTCTACAGGCTCGATTCTTCGGGGATGTGGTGCGCCAAAGGCAACTCTGCCACAGGCATCAAGTGCGAAGTTGGGGCGTAGGGTTGATGGAGGCGAATCAGTTGCGCCAGGGTTTGCTTCAGTTGGGTGCGCGGCACGATCGCATCGACAAAGCCGTGATTGAGCAAATATTCCGCCGTTTGGAAGTCGTCAGGCAGCTTTTCGCGCAGAGTTTGCTCGACCACGCGCCGTCCGGCAAACGCGATCGTGGCCTGCGGTTCCGCGATGATGATGTCGCCCAGCATGGCAAAGCTGGCCGTCACGCCTCCCGTCGTTGGATTGGTGAGAATCGGCATGTAGAGCAGGCTAGCTTCACGGTGACGCTCCAATGCGCCGGAAATCTTCGCCATTTGCATCAGGCTCAACATTCCTTCTTGCATTCTGGCTCCACCGGATGCACAGACGATCAGCACAGGAAGTCGTTCTCTCGTTGCCCGCTCGATCAGCCGCGTCAGCTTTTCGCCCCACCACCGACCCCATGCTGCCGCCCATAAAGCGAAAATCCATCACGCCCAGAGCAACAGGCAGGCCGTCAAGCTGGCCGAGGCCCGTTTGGACGGCATCAATCAGTCCGGTTTTTTCCTGAAAGTCGCGCAGGCGATCGACATACGCTTTCCGGTCGCGAAAGCCCAAGGGATCGATCGGGCGCAGTTCGTCACCCAGCGATCGCCAGGTGTTTACGTCGATCAGTTGCCGAATCCGCTCATCGCTGAACACGCGGGCGTGATTTTGACATTCGGGGCACACCATTTGATTTGCCCGCAGGTCTTTGGTGTAGGTCATGGCGTTGCAGGCTTGGCACTTGCTCCACAGCCCATCGGCAATCTCGCGCTCTTGGCGATCGACCTGCGTTGCACCTGATTTCCGCCGATTTGCAAACCAATCAAACAAAGACATATGGGGTTAACGGGAGGCTAGGGGGTTGTTAAAAATGCTA